>CAYSXF010000129.1:0-8532 GCA_964434815.1 uncultured Lentisphaeraceae bacterium | reverse complement strand
TACACCTCTCTATTCGTCGGCAGCGTCAGATGTGTATAAGAGACAGCACTTGCTCAGCGCGGCATCAGGCCACCCGATGTAGAAGTTCGGGTTGACGGCGATGTTCCAAATATCCCGCGAGAGCAACCACTCGACTGACTCTGCCAGATGCCCAATGTTGCGCGGGTCCGCAACCACGATAACCTCGGCTCGGGCATCGGGCCCCCGATAATGGGCTAAGGCAGCCGCGCAAACCGCATGCGATCCGCGGCCGTCAGGAAAATGCCGCAAGGTGTCATGCATCGCGGCGTTGCCGTCGAGCGAGAGGCCCACGTAGAATCTGTTCACGCGGAGCCACTCTGCGCGGGCCGCGTCCAGCAGCGATGCGTTTGTGGTGACCGTCTTTGTGAGCGCGACGCCAAGCCGCGCGGCTGCTTCGTCCGCATACGCGGCAGACCGCTGCAGCAAATCCCACTCCAACAGCGGCTCGCCACCGAAATACCCGATCTGCACCTCGGACGGCAAGCCCACGGCGTGCGCGCGCTTCAGCGTTTGTTCAAAAGCGAAATCGATGGCCCGCGTAGCCGTCTCCCACGACATGCGCCGAGCGTCTTTGCGCCCCGCGTAGCAGTAGGCGCAGCGCAGGTTGCAGTCGTGCGTCAGGCACAGCGTGAGGTTCATGGCTTAGCCGGTTCGACGCGGACACCGCCCAAGGGTTGCGGGGGAACCTCGCGCTTGGGCTCGACCGCGATGTCACCCTTCAACCGCGCGGGCTCTTGGGCGACAACACCGCCTTCACGCACCGGCATGATAACGCCACGCGTTCTCGACGGCGCACACCCGGCCGCCAGCAGGCTTCCCAAGCCAAGTGCGGCCAGCCCCACGGCCTTCGCGCCCTCCGCCAGTTGGCGTTTGGTCGGATAACCGGGATCGACCCTCGTTTCGGCTTTCTGAACGTTCATTGCGAGTGACTGGCCTTTCTCCCGTCCGTCGGCGGAATCGTCAGTTTCTGCCCGATTTTCAGGTGATCGGGATCAACGCCGGGGTTGCTTTTCACAATTGCAGACCAATCGCCACCGCCGCCATAGAACCGTTCGGCGATCTTGCGCAGAGTGTCACCCTCACGCACAATGTACACGCTGGCGGTCAAATTCGTGGTGGCAGCCCTATCCGACGGCTCAGGCCGCATTTTTCCACCCAGGCGCAAAGCGGACATGCTGCCCGGCGGGCGTGGCGGCTGGCTCTCCGTTATGGAGACGGACTCTACTCGATTGGAGGGCGCCGGCGGGGTGCCACCCAGAGGCGGTCGCACGTTTTCCGCCGCGCATGCCGTCCCAACTGCGCCCGCGCCGACAGCGGCGAGCCCAAGTTGCCGAACCGATTTCGCAAATTGACCGAGGCTCGGGTATCCGGGATTCGAAGTCTGTTCTGCTTTACGAACGTTCATGCCGTTACGATAACATGCCGTACCTATTGCTTCAAGCGCGCAGTCGGCTCAGGTTTGATCTCCAACGTGCCGCTGCCCTTGAGCGTCACGATCAGGACTCGTGCGCCGTCAACAAACTGAGGCGCGATAGCCTCGCCGTTCCACAGCGCCTTTGCCGGCGCACTTTCCACACGCGTGACCAGAACACGATACTCGCCTTCAGGCCATGCCGTGACCACAAGATTCAGGCTGCCATCGGCAGGTGCCTCTTGCCGCACCTCGCCCGGCACATGCACGAGCGAACCGTTCGCGAGGCGCGTCACGGTGACCATCGGCGTCTTGCCGTACGCCTCGGCCAAATTCTCCTGCACGGTGCCGGGGTTGATCGCCGGTCCATCGCTGACCTGCGGTTTCAGCAGGAAGTAATCAGGCAATAAGCCGCCGCGACGTTCTGGATCGCCAAGCGGGAAGCACATCTGCAAGCCGGTGACCGTAATGCCGCGCGCCAGCGTCTGCCATGTGCCGCGCTGCGCATCATCCACCCGCGCCAGATCTTCCAAAGCAGACCGGTACACCAAGCCGCACCATTGCACCGGCTGGCCGATCCAGTTCGGCGCCTGCCAGTTCGTCGCGCCGATCACGCCGATTGTCGCATACAGCCCTACCGGACCTTGTGTCGGCGGCGAGAGGTAGACCATGGTCACGCCCGTCCACGCCCAATAGCGAGCATGTTCCAGATACTCCGGCTTGCCGCTCAACAGATACCCCAACACGTAGCAGCGCACCAGCCGCGCAGACGCGATAATGTCCGGCGTGTGAAGCGGCATCTCCCACGGCTGCGCACCGCGCGGCACCTGCCCGTCGTACCTAGCCGTCATTTTGTCCAACGCCGCCAGCGCCGCGGCAATCACCGCCTCGTCGCCGACAAGCGCCGCATCTGCCAGCATCTCTTCGGCCGACAGAGAGGTGAACCCGTTGCAGGCATCTCCGCCCAGCGTGGAGGCATAGTCCGTCTTATTCGCGGCCGGCTTATAGTGCGCCTCGCCCTGCGCCAACTGCGCCACAAGCAAAACCGCCCGCGCCCGCGCCTGGCTCACCGCCCCCGCCAAATTGCCATACAGCAGCGCACCCGTCTGCCGCTTGACGTGCGAAACGCCGTTGATGCCCGTCGCCCCTTTCGGCAGGCTTGCGATCACCGCCTGCGCTGTCTCGCGCAACCGCGCCTTCAAAGCCGCGTCCGCCGTGTTCGCCGCCAGCCACAGCATGTAGGCGGGCGGATCCTCCGCAGGCTGAGGAGGAAAGTGGGTTCCCCACACCGCGTGCCTCCACAGGTTGCCCTGGCGGCTGGCGGAGTCGAGCCAGCCCGACGCCAACAGGCGCACGGCGTCGTCGAAGCCGTTTGCGTAATGCGGCAGCGGCGGCAGGCCCGCGCGTGCCACATAAGCGCCGACAGCCTCCGTCACCGCGCTGCCTTTGCCGCCGCACACAGTCGCCGAGCACGTATATTTCTTGTTGGCCAGCAATTTGACGCCGCCGTAAACGGTGAACTCGCTCTCGAACCGCGCGTCTCCCACCGCAGGCGACCAGACGCCCAGCACGTGCCCGCCTGAGTGGAATACGCGGTCGGGCGAATCGAACAGCGGCGACACAGGGATCTCGCCCGCCTGCCACACGACGGAGAACCACCGGCCCTCGGCCGTCAGCGCCATCATCGGATAGCAGACCTTGTATGCGTCTACGATGCGCCGGTTGGCCGCCGCCCCTCGGATCTCCTTCTCATTGCTCGACGGCTCGTCCTCCAGATACTCCACGCCGGGCAGCAGGGCCTGGCTCTTGTGCTCGCCGAATGTTCCAACGCCTGCGAAGAGCGTCAGCCAAGGCAGATGGACCACCTCGCGCGGCTCGCTCACCTCCAGCGAGGTCTCGATGCGCACCGCGCCGCGGTCGGCAACAAACCGCCGCGACACCTGCCACACCGCGCCGCCCGCATCGCGCACCTTTGCTCGCACGGCGAACCCTTCGGCCGTTTTCTCAGCCGACGTATCGGCCGACCCCAACGGAACAGCAACGGCCTTCGTTCCGTCCCAATAGTCCAGCGCCTCGCCCGGATTGGCCTCCGCCATTTTCTGTCCGCCGACGAAGCACGCAAACGCGTTCCAACGCGCGGCATCGTGCGCGACCCGTACCGCACCCGCCTCCACGCTCAGCGCATTTTCCTGCAAAGTGACTGGCACCGGCTTGTCGAATGCCGGAGTGGCCAGAGGGATCAGGGGAACCGCCCGCAGCGAGCGCAGCGTGAACGTTCCCGCAGAGCCAGGCGGATCGATCCGGAAGCGCATCCGGTCGGCTGTCAGCGGAACGATGCAGGTGTACGCTGCCGCGCCGGGCAACGATTTCGCCAGCAGCGCCGTCGAGTCTTCCGAGAAGTTCTTCCCTGGCGTCGCAAAGAAAAGTTGGCAAGCGCCCGCGTTGGAACACTCGGCCTCCAGCGTCAGCACCAGCTTCGCCGCTTTTCCGAAACCGGGCATAGCGACCGCCGGGCCTTCCACCCAAGGGTCCTCGCCTATCAGCTCAACTGAAAACGCGCCCTCCTGCCGCACGGCTTTCGCACGCGGATTCCCCTTCCAGCCGTGGCCCTCTTTCGCAAAATCCACCAGCGTCACCGGCTCTGCCGCGATACAGCACAACGACAACAGCCCCACTATTCCAATGCTCGCGCGTACCATGAATTCCCCCAATAATAAAGGACGGATCGTTTTTGATCCGTCCTCATGATACACGATCACGCGCTGCCTTGTAACGCGCAACGTGTGACTTCTCAGCTCACCTGACTTCAACGATGCCGAGCGGCTCCGCCGTTTTCCACCCGCCGCGCGTGAAGTCCGGCACATCGACGGAGGCGCCGCGCTTCAGCACCGAGCGCTCGCTCAGTTCCACCACACTGCTCCATAGCGCGGTGTCATAGACGCTGATGTCCAGCGGCAGTCCGTTTTGCAGACAGTAGCTGAGGCGCAGCAACAGCAGATAGTCCATGCCGCCGTGCCCGCCGGACTTCTTCGCCGCGTCCCCGTTCTTGTCCCAGAGCGGATGGATGTATTTGGCCTTGAGCGCATCCAGCTCGGGATCGCTCAGCCATTCGTGCGCTTTCGGCTCCAAGGCCACGCGCAGCGGATAGTCGGACAGGATGCCCTTAGTGCCGCTGATCGTATTGATACGGCTGTAGGGACGCGGGCTAGTCGTGTTGTGCTGCACCATGATCGTGCGGCCGCGATAGGTCCGGATAACCGTGGTGTTCATATCGCCCAGCTTGTACGTCTCCTTGGCCTCGGGGCTGTTCTTGCCGAACTTGTCGATCGCGAACTGCGTCAGCCCGAACTGGCCGGAGCTGACGGAGGTGAGATATTCGAACCTGTCCCCGCGGTTGATGTCCATGTACTGGCAGATGGGGCCCATCCCGTGCATCGGATACGGATTGCCTGTGTGCGCTTTGCTATACTTCAGCCGCCACATGTCCTGATAGCCCTGGGCGCTGAATTTGAGGTCGCGCAGATCGTGCAGGTACGCGCCTTCGCCATGCACCAGCTCGCCCAGCACGCCCTTGCGGCAGAGCATCAGCGCGAACATCTCGCTCTCGCCGTAGCAGCAATTCTCCAGCATCATGCAGTGGCGCCGCGTCTTTTCGCAGGTCTCGACCAGCTCCCAGCACTGCTCCAGCGTCACGGCCGCAGGCACCTCGGTCACCACGTGCTTGCCGCACTTCATGGCGTACAGGGCCATGGGCGTGTGCAGCAGCCACGGCGTGGTCACATGCACCAAATTCACTTTGTCAGATTCGCACAATTTCTTCCAGGCGTCTTGAGAACCCGCATACAGCGCGGCATCGGGCTTGCCCTTCTCCTTCAGCCACTTCTGCTGCCGCTCCGCGCGCTCTGGAATCAGATCGGACAGCGCGACCACCTGCGCACCTGGAATGTTGGAGTAAACCTGCACCGCGCCCGGCCCGCGCATGCCCAGCCCGATCACGCCGACGCGCACAGTATCTAGCGGAGCGCAGCGCATGCCGATCGCCGTCTGCGTGCTTTCCGTGAGCCCCAAGCCCAAGCTCTTGCACCCTGTCGCGCTACCCGCCACCGCCGCGCCGACGCCCATCCATGCGGTCTGCTGCAAAAAATCGCGTCTTCCCAGTTTCATCGCTTTCTCTCCCGTTTTTGAAACCTATCCAAACTGCACTTACTGTAGTCTCATACTAACACCCGCCCGAAAAACCGTCAAGCGACCCCGAGGTGTCCTTCGAAGCTACGCCGTGCGGCGGGAAGAGCGCCTCCACGCGGGCCAAGAGGTCGTCGCGGCCCGTCACGTTCTGCATCGGGCACGGCAGGCTCCTCCTGAACGTCGCCCCGTAATTCTTGGTGACCACGCGCGGATCGGCCACGATCACCACGCCGCGGTCCGAGCGCGTGCGGATCAAGCGTCCGAAGCCCTGCCTGAAGCGGATCACCGCCTGCGGCAGCGCGTACTCCCGGAAGGAACTGCCGCCCGCCTGATCGATCTGTTCGCTGCGCGCCTCGTTGATCGGATCGCCCACCGCCGCGAAGGGCAGCCTCGCCATCACCACGCAGCTCAGCGCCTCGCCCGCCACATCCACGCCCTCCCAAAAGGAGTGCGTTCCGAGCAGCACGCATGCCCCGCCCGCGCGGAACACGCGCGTGATCTGGTCGCGCGTGCCGTTGACGCCGTGCACGAGCAGCCGGATGCCCGCCTCGCGCAGCGGCTCTTCCAACAGCCGCGCCACCTGGTTCATCATCTCGTAGCTCGTGAAAAGACCCATGGCCCGGCCGCGCGTGCGCGTGAACACGTCAAGCATCAGGCCGCTGAGCTGCTCCGCATAGCCGCCCCCGCTTGCGGCCGAAGGTTCTGGCAGGAAGGTGAGCGCCAGCGCCGCACACTGCGTCAAGTAGTTGAACGGGCTCTCCGCCACGCAGGTGAAGACTTTCTCGGGCTCTATCAGGTCGATGCCCAGCCTCTTGCCGATGTAGCTGAACGAACCGCCCACGCGCAGCGTCGCGGAACAGAACACCACAGAGGGCTTCACCCTGTAGAGCAAGTCCGCGAGCGCACCGGCGATCTTCAGCGGCGCAGCGAACAGGCTCGCCGTGCCTGCGCTGCGTCCGGCGGGCTCGACCCAGAACACATGCTCGGGGTCGGACGCCGACAGCACGAAATCCACGTCCATCGCAAAGGCCCGCAGCGTGGCCACCGCGCCCTCGACGTTCGCCGCCTGGTCGCCGTACAGCGCCAGCTCGCCGTCGGCCGTCTGCCGCAGCGCCTCGGCCAGCGTGGCCAGATGACCGGCAGCCTCCGCAATCGCCCGTTTCAACGCCACCTTGCCGGCTATCACGGTGGACTCGTCGAGTAGCTCATCGCATGGCACGAACGCGCCGTGGCTGTAAATATGCCGCATCATCCGCGGCTCTGCCTCGGCGATCCCTTCGGCGTCCGTCACCGCGTCCTGCGCCAGCAGGCATCTGTAGCGCGTCGCGCTCTGCGTCTTGACCACCACGCCGTGAAAACACTCGAACAGCCGGCGGGCCGCAGTCTGCACCTCGTCCAATGAGCCTTTGATCACGCGGATCTGCCGGCGCAGCGCGCGCGCCGTCTCTTCCTCCGCCGTGATCGCGCCCTTCTCCAAGTGGTTGCGCAACACCTCCAGCACGCCGCCCGCGCGCTTGCCCTTGCCGCGGCTCAGGCGGCGCAGCATCTGGCTCAGCCGCACCTGGGTGACCTCCACCGACAGATGGCGCGTCGCAGCCTCCTCGAGATTGTGCGCCTCGTCGAAGATGATCTGCGAATAAGGCGGCAGCGTGCTGCCCGGCGACTGCAGGTCGGAGAACACCAGCGCATGGTTGGCGATCACCACATGCGCGGCTGCCGCGCGCGCCCGAGCCTTCTGCAAAAAACAGCGGCGGTAGGTGCGGCAGCCGCGGCCCGCGCACTCTTCGCCCAGAGACGAGAGCTTGGCCAGGAATGCAGGGTCTGCGTGACCCGCGCCCGCAAAGGCGTCAAGGTCTCCGTCCTGCGTCTGCACCGCCCACGCGACCGCTTCGGCGAACAGGCGCAGCTCGGGCCGCTCCAGCTCGAACTGGCTGTGCTCCAGCAGCACCGCCAGCCGGCGCAGGCAGAAGTAGTTCGAGCGCCCCTTGAGTAGCGCCACCCGCAGCAGTCCTCCCTCGCCGCCTCCGAAGTCGGCGCGAATGGCCTCGCGCACCAGAGGCAGATCCTTCTCGATAAGTTGCGACTGAAGGTTGCGCGTATTGGTGCTCACCACCACAGGGAGATCGTTGAGCCGCGCCCAAGCCGCGGCCGGAATGAGATAGGCCAAGCTCTTGCCCACGCCCGTGCCCGCCTCGACCACCAGGTGCCGTCCTTCGTTGAACGCACGCGCCACCGCCTTCAGCATCTCCACCTGTCCCAGCCGCGGCTCGTAGCCGGGCATCAGCCGAGAAAAAGTTCCGCCCGGCAACAGATGGGCTGCCACACGTTCAACAGAGAGCGGCGCACAATCTGCGTGAGCCGGTAATTCGCGCTTTTCGCCGCGAAAAACTTCCGCCTTGAATGAGTCCGTCCAGTTGCCGCAGTTTACACCGGACAGGCGAACCCGCGAGACAAAAAAGCCGAACAGCCGCGCCAGAGCCTTCTCATCGAGATCGCGCAGCAGCAACTCGATGGTCTCCAGCGCCCACAGGGGAAACGCGCTCAGCCGTTCAGCCATCTTCAGCCACACCTGCCAAAGACCTTCGGCTGAAGGTGCCGCGCCATCGAAAAGCTGCGCCGCGCGCTCGAGCGGCGCGTGCGCGCAGGCGAACGCGCGCACGGCCATCACGTCGGCCACGGAAGCGTGGCCCGCCGGAAAGAAATCCTCGAACGCCAGCGGATCGTTGGTCAGATAGAACGGCTCATCGACAACCGCGTCGGGCGAACCTGGCACAGCCGGCGGGTACACGTCGAAGGAGGGCGGTCGGTCCGCGTGCCGCGAAATCCAGACTGTGCGGATGCTGAGCATGTCACGGTGTGTCCGTCGCAAGCCGCACGGCTTACTTGCCCATGTCGAACAGTTTGAGGCAGCGCCG
>CAYSXF010000128.1:0-8533 GCA_964434815.1 uncultured Lentisphaeraceae bacterium | reverse complement strand
CCTTCTACGGCAGACCGGCATATGACCACACTGCCGAGGTCAGTATTTGCATTTCGCCAAACCATCGTGGGCACGGCCTCGGGCGCAAATTACTTGCAGAGGCCCTGGGCATAACACAGGAGTTACGGATCAAGACAGTTGTGGGCTTCGTGTTCTCGCACAACGAACCCAGCATCAGATTGCTCAAGTCGCTTGGTTTCGAGGAGTGGGGCAAACTACCCAACGTTGCTGAAATGGACAACGCGGAATACAGTCTCTCGATCTTGGGCAAACGAGTGAATTCATAGGACACCGAACCAACGCAGGCAGCGTACGCTCGCAAGCTCGCGACCCTCAAGGCTGACGGTTCAAGGCGAAATAAAGATTTCTGCACAACGTCCGTGAGCGTCACCGATGGGGTGTGATAGGATAAGGCTCAACAGCGGGGCTGACGCGTTTTTTCAGCAGGCCCCCGCAGGAGGGAGACATGTTTATGAGATCTTATCGGGGGCTGGTCTGCTGTTTTGCCATTGTCTGCGGGGGTGCGCTGGCGGCTGACGCACCGCTGGAGTTGCGCAGCGACAGGCTCGCGCTGCGGCTGGGGCGCGAGGAGCGCGGAGGCGTCGTGTCGCTGAAGACGGCTGAAGGGGTGGAGCTTGCGGCGGTTCAGAAAGCGCCGAGGCTGTTTACGCTGACGTTCTCGCAAAAGGCGGAGACCCCCGGCGAGAAGATCATGCTGTCGAACGGGGACGCCAAAACCTTCAACGCCGAGGTGAAGGACGAGGCTGGCGGCACCTGTGCGACGCTGACGTATGATGGCTTCGGCAAAGGCGTGGGGCGGGTGGTCTGCACGGCGCGTGTGAAGCCGGGCGATCCGATGGTGCGCTGGGGCATCACCGTGCAGATGCAGGAGGCGTGGGTGCTGGAGTCTGTTCAGTATCCGTTCGTCACGCTGGCCGTGCCGCTGGGAGGGAGCGCCGACGATGACGCCGTGGTGGTCGGTTCCTCCAAGGGCGGCGTGATCCGCAAGCCCGCTTCGATGAAGGCTGGCTCCAGCGTCTCGATCAGCCAGCCCGGCAACATGGCCGCGCAGTTCGGCTGCTACTACAACGACCGCGCCGGATTCTATTCCGCCGCCGAGGACGGAAAGGGCTATCCCAAGGACCTGATCGTGACCCGCGCGAAAGCGGGCGCGGAGTTCAGTTGGTACAGGCCCTGTTTCGCGACTGGAACAGTGGCGCAGGCGTACGACGTGGTGATGTCCACGTTCAGCGGTGCGGACGGTGCGCCCGCCGACTGGCGCGACGCGGCGGACCTTTACAAAAACTGGGCGCTAACTCAGCCGTGGTGCGCGACGCCTTTCGCCCAGCGCACCGACCTGCCCGCTTGGCTCAAGGACGGGCCTGCCATGGTGCGCTTCGGCCGCGACTGGCTGGCCGATCCCTCGCGCATCGAGCGCTGGCTTACGGAGTATTGGAAGAAAAGCTACCCCGAGATGCCGCTTATCACGGCTTACTGGGGCTGGGAGAAGCACGGCAGTTGGGTCACGCCCGATTACTTCCCGCTCTTCCCGTCGGATGAGCAGTTCACGAAACTCGTGGCGGACACGCGCAAGCTCGGCTGCCACGCCTTCCCGTGGCCGTCGGGCTACCACTGGACTCTGACTTACAACAAGCGCGCGGACGGCAGCTTCGAGTGGGACGACCGTGCCCGGTTCGACGAGGTGGCCAGCGCACACGCCGTGCACAACCGCGACGGCAAGGCGTACATCCGCACGCCGAGCTGGCTCAACGGAGGCAACACGGCCTGCCTGTGCGGCGGCGATCCGTGGACGGTCCGATGGTGGAACGAGGACATCTGCGTGCCGCTGGCCAAGCGCGGCTGCGAGCTGGTTCAGGTGGACCAGGTGGTCGGAGGCAACTGGCCCGCGTGCTACGCGTCCGGGCATCCGCATCCGGCTGGGCGCGGGCAGTGGATGACCGAGGCGTTCGCGGAACAACTGCGCACCATGCGCGACGCGATGCGCAAAATCGAGCCCGACGCGGTCGTCTGCTTCGAGGAGCCGAACGAGTGGTTCAATCACCTCATCGGCCTACAGGACTACCGCGACTGCGAGGCCCCGCATGAGTGGGCTTCCGTGTTCAACTACCTCTATCATGAATACCTGCCGCCGTTTCAGAGCAACCCGCGCGGCAATGACCGCGTGATGAACGCCCATTGCCTCGCTGACGGACAGATGCCGCACCTCGTGCCCACAGGCCGTGATCTGGAGGACGATGTGCTGATCAACGGCGGCTTCGATCCCCGTACGGCAGGCGGCAATGCGCTGGCCGGATGGGATCACGTTCCCGGCTATCAGGGTGTGGCGTGGAACGGACAGGCTTTCAGCGATGCAGACGAAAAACATGGCGGCACATCGAGTTTGAGATTGGAGAACACCAACCGTAGCGACATCGTGCAGGTGTCGCAGAACATTGCGGTGGGCGACAGCGGCTTTGCGGCCGGCGGAAAATACCGGCTGAGCGCGTGGCTCAAGACCGAGCGCATGGCGCAGCCCAACGGCGTGAACTTCGGCATTTTCGCGCCGGGCCTGAAAGCGCTTGGGCATGGCGGGTCACTCAAGTTCCCGGAGACGGGTGTGGGCTGGACGCGCGTGTCGGCGGATTTCACCATCCCCGCCGGCGCCGAGATGATGCGCATCATGATCCACATCAGCGGTCCGGCCAAGGCGTGGGTGGACGACATGAAGCTGGAAGAGGTGTTGCAGGACGGCGGCGTGAAAGAGGTGCGGTATACGGGGCATTCTTCCGATGCGCGTTTCATGCAGCGCTGGGTCGCTCTCTACCACGGCGAGGGACGCCCTTGGCTGCAGTACGGGCGGCTGCTGCATCCGCCGAAGCTGGAATGCGCGATGATCACATACCGTGACCGCCCGACTCCTGCGGTCTTCCATAACGCGTTCCGCGCGCCGGACGGCAAGATCGCCGTGGTGCTGGCCAACGCGACCCGCGAGCCGCAGGCCGTGACGCTCTCCCGACACGGCAAGTCGATGGCGCTTACCGTTGAAGCGGACGGCGTGATGCTCATCAAGTAGGCGTCACGGCTTGGCTTTGAGGCAGGCGCAGAGGTGGGTGGAAGACGCGAGCGGCTGCAGCGAGGGACAGGTGGCGAGACAGGCGGCGCCGGCGAGCGGACAGCGCGGGGCGAAGGGACAGCCGCGCGGATCGGGGGACAGGGCGGCTTCGGACGGGGCGGCGTCCTCCGGCAAGGGGACGCCGATGCGGGGAACGGCGCTCAACAGCAGCTTTGTGTAAGGGTGGGTTGGAGTCTGCAGCACCGTCTCGGCCGGTCCGGTCTCGACGATTTTGCCGAGGTACATGACGGCGATTCGGTCTGCGAGGTGCTGGATCACGCCGATGTCGTGAGAGATGAAAAGATAGGAAAGTCCGTGCTTGGCCTTCAACTCTTGGAGCAGGTTGAGCACCTGGGCGCGCACCGAGAGGTCGAGCGCGCTGACCGCCTCGTCGCAGATGAGGAGCTGCGGCCCGAGCGAGAGGGCGCGCGCAATGCAGATGCGCTGGCGCTGCCCGCCCGAGAAAGCGAGCGGGTAGCGGTCGAGCACATCGCCGGGCAGGCCGACGTCTGACAGAAGGCGTACGGCGGCCTCGCGGCGGTTCTCGCGTGTGGCGAGGCCGTGGACGACCATGGCCTCAGTGAGCAGATCGAGCACGGTGTGGCGCGGGTTGAGCGAGGCGTGAGGGTCTTGAAAGACGACCTGCACGGTGCGCCTGTATGCGCGCAGGGCGTCGCCTCGCAGGGTCAGGACGTTCTGGCCGTTCAGGGAAACACTGCCCTCCCTCGGCTTCTCCAAGCGAAGGACCGTCCGGGCGAGCGTGGATTTGCCGCAGCCCGACTCGCCGACGATGCCGAGCGTTTCTCCCCGGCTCAGCGTCAGATCCACCCCGTCCACCGCACGCACGAACCCGACCGTACGGGCGAAGACGCCCTTTTTGACCGGGTACCAAGTTTTCAAGCCGCGGATTTCGAGCAGCGGTGTGGCTGGATCAGACATGCGATTTTTATACCACAAAAAGGGGAAACCGGAACAGAGCAAAGAGTTTGTTGAGTTTGTGGTTGTTATCAGCGTGACGGTGAAGTAAATTATTGACGTAAATTATAGACTCGTTGTTCTGTGTGGTACAGGGGAGGGCTGGCTTTGAACCGAGGAAAGAAACCGGCGGGCGGAAATGGCTGAAAAAGGCAAAGGCAGCGAGGTGCAGCGGGACAGCGGGAGGCTGACCCAGAAGGCGATTGCCGAAGCGCTGGGCATCTCTCCCTCCGCCGTATCCATTGTCATGAGAAATCCGGGCACGAGCCGGGCCTCCGAGGAGACCAAGCAGCGCATTCTGGCGATGCTCAAGCGGAATCCCGGATCGGGCAGGCACGCGAGCGACGGGGACACGATCCTGGTGATCAACAAGCCCGAGCGAAACGTCTACTATTTCCAGAGCAAGATGCTGCACGATTTCCGCGAGGCCTGCGGTGCATTGGGTGTCGCACCCGCCGAGTCCGACGTCCACCTGTATGCGCACGGTGAGGATGACGCGGGTGACTGGGATGCCGTTGACGGTATCCTCAGCCGGTGGCAGAGGCTGAAGCGCCGCGCTTCCGCCTTCGTGGTCTACAACGATAACCTGGCGGTGAAGTTCTATCAGGTGGCCCGCGTCCGCAGCATCCGCATCCCCGAAGACGTGAGCCTGGTCGGCTACGACAATGAGCCCGTCTGCGAGCACCTCTTGCCCAAGCTGACGAGCGTCTCGCCGGCGTTCTTTGATCTCGGACGCATGGCCGTTGACCTGCTGATGTCGCGCAAGGAACCAGCGTCGGACGTGCCGGGACGCAAGATCATTTGCCCTGTGAAACTGGTCGTGCGGGAGAGCGTTTCGCGGAAACAGGGAATTCGTGCAGCAGTTTGCGATAAGGCTGTATCTTCCGCTCCAAAAGCATAAACGGCATCGTATTAAGGGAGAAAACAGATGAAACGGACAAGACCACTGAGGACGAACGGAATGGCCACCCTGATCGCGTGTGCGTTGCTGGCGTCCCACGTGGCTCATGCTGGCACGTACACCTGGACCAACACCACCGTCGGCACCTTCAACTTGAGCAGTGTGACGAACTGGGATGCGTCCGGCGTGCCGCCGAGCGACGGCACGGCCGACGTCGTGTTCAGCAACAGCCCGTCGGCAACGGCCTATGCCTATACCGTGACGGTTGACACGAATTGGAGCGCAGCCGGTGCGGTCCACAGCCTGACCTTCCTGAGCGGTGGAAACGACAATGACAACGACACGCTGTCCCCCGGTGCCGGCGTCACCAATCTGACCATCGGCGCGGGCGGCGTGAAGCTCGACACAACCCAGCATTGGTCGACGCGAGTTTTCAACATCAACTTGAACCTCTCCGCCAGCCAGCCCTGGTATATCCAGATGATCAACACTGCCAGTGAAAACCGCTATCTTCAAATCCTCAAAGACGTGGCCTCGCCGCCGGGAGTGAATTGGATTCTGGGCGGGCTGGGCAAGACCCAGTTCGAAGCGGGCAGTTCGACGGGCTTTCTGGGACAGGTCACGCTGAACGGGTATGTCAATTTGTACGCCACCAACCAATATGGACGTCTAGGCGCCAATCCGATCACTGTGGACAATGGCAACAACCTGGTGCTCACAGGTTCCGTCGGCTACCCGCGACTGGTGTTCAACGACCTGTCCGCAGGCGCGAGAACCATGCCCAATGCGTTCGTGCTGAATCTCACCAATACCGTGTATCCTGGTATCATCAAGTTCGGCCAAGGGCCGTCCCCGTTTGTGGGGACGGGCGCCAGCATGGACTTCACGAACTCCTGGTCGGGCGTGATCACGAACAATATGTTTGGGGTCTCGTCCGGTTATCCGGTTTGGGATGACCGGTACCTGTTTAAGTTCTCCGGTAATAACGCGGCTCTGCAAGGCCGGACCAATTCTTCATACAATGCGGCGCTGTCGGTCGACCGTGTTTCTGTCGTGCTCAACGGGCCGCACGCCTGTGGCACCAACAACAGCCTGAACATCACGGTCGGCCCCGGCAACAACGCCATCATTGGAGCGCCTTCGGGTTTGCTGGCTACGGATGGAAATACGGTGAACGCCTACATCAGTGTGCCCGGCGCCAACGCGGGCATGCCCCAAAACAACAACCCGCAAGGCGTCGCGGTGCTCGGGCTCTACGGCACGGGGGCCGTCACCTTCGCGGGCTCCATCATCAATGATGCTTCCCAATCCATTGGCGGGCCAAGCTACGCGCACGTGCTGCGCCTGACGGCGCCGAGCAACGGCACGGCGCGTTTCACCGGGAACTTGTCTAACGGCACCGCCGGCAAGAACGGCGCGCCGATACAGATTCTGGGGCTGGGCGACGTCGCGTTGTACGGCACGAACACGGGATTCAAGGCCCAGACCCTGATCCGCGGCGGTCGCTTGCTGTTGGGATCATCCGCGGCGGTCGCGACGAATTATCCCATCAACTTGGGCGACACGGTGACGCTGCCGGCCGGCGGGCCGGTGCGCCTGGCTACGGTGCTGCCTCCGGCCAACGCCACAAACTGGACCGCAGGCACCTACTGGTTCTCCGCGGCGCCTACCATTGACGGCGTGGTGCCGGCCGTCGGCAACCGCGTGCTGGTCAAAGACGAGCAAAGCACTCCCGAGCGCCACGGCATCTACACGGTGAATACGGCCACGAGTTGGTCGCGGGCCACGGATCTGGACGAGACAAACGAGTTCGTATACGGCTTGCGGATCCTGATCACCAACGGCACGGTCAACGCCGGGCGTGCCGTTTACCTGTTCAACCGGAACGAGTATTCGGTCAACGCGTTCACCGTCAACGTACACAAAGTTGCGTTCAGCTTCGAGGCGGCGCAAAACCCGGACGTGGCGCTTCTGACCGTCGCCGCGATCACGGTATCGAACAACATCGTGGTGGCGAACAATTACAGCACCGGCGCGTCCACTCTCGGCGGCAGCACGGCGGACGCCTCGACCTTCAAGGGCACGATCACGCTGAACCGCGACGCGCAGGTGACGGCCGCAGCGGGCGGCTCGGTGACCTTCTCCGGCGCACTGGCGGGTGTGGGCGGGATCGTCAAGGTCGGCCCCGGGCCGGTGTACCTGACGGGCGCTGTCAGCAACACCGGCCCCACTGCGGTGCAGGCGGGGACGCTCACGGTGCCGGGCGGCACGACGCTCACCAACACGCTGACGGTGGCTGCCTGGGCCGGCGGCTCCGGGACGCTCGCGGTGAACGGAGATCTCACGTTGGGAGCGGGTGCGTCGCTTGCGGTCGCGGCGGGAGCGCTGGTCCGCGGCCAGACCTATACGCTCGTGACCTGGACAGGTGCGCGGACCGGAACCTTTGCGCCGGTCACCGGCTTGCCGTACGGGTGGCATGTGGGTTACCGTTCGGGCAGTGTCGTGCTGTACTATGCGGCGCCGGGCACGCTCTTCGAAGTGAATTAGAGTTGCGCGAAAAACCAGTCTTAGCTTGGGTGCGGCATGTTTAAACGGATCCTTACAGGAGCGGCCATCATTGCGGGACTTCACTCCGCCCACGGGGCGGTTGAGGGTCGTTACGTGCGCATCGACGCGCTGTCGCCGGCGATGGAGAACTGCGAATGGGAGGTCTTCTCGCAAGGGAAGAACCTGTTGCGGGGACACCCCGAGATGCTGAGTTCCGGCAACGGGTGGGGCTGGTACGGGGCCGATGAGACGATGAGTATCCGTCGGAACCTGGTGGACGGCAACACCAACACGGCGCAGCGCTGCACCACGCGTTCGCCCGACCCGGACACGAGCTTCGCGAGCATGGAGGCCGATCTTGGCGGCTCGGTGCCGGTGGACCGTGTGGTCTTCCACGTCTCGCGCTGGGACAATCCCCAGATCAAGGTCTGGTTCAGCGACCCCGAAGGCTGGCGCGTGGTGAGCGTGCTCGACAAGGACCGGAAGGTCGTTTGCTCGCGGCTGGTGACGCTCTACACGCCGGAGTACATGGCGGCCAAGGGCGTGATGACGGTCGGGCCGGTGGCGGGCGAAGGGACGTTCGCGGGCCGTGCGGTCGCCTCCGGCTCGCGCGGCTGGTTCAGCCTGGGCGAGTTCATGACCGGCTATCTGGGGGTGAAGGCGGTGTCCACGCCCGCAGACGCGGGCCGCGCTGCGCGCGTGGCCGAGTTCGCGCGCCGCAATACGCCCGATGAGGTGGCGGCCTTCGCGAAGCGCTTTTTCGAGGACGTCGATCTCGGAAGGCCCGATCTAGCCGACGCGAAGCGGTTGCTGGCGGAAAGCAAGCCGGCGGATTCACTAGAGGCCTTCAAGCGCGTGTTCCTCAAGCGGCTCGAGTATTTCGATGCGCAGATTCCGAGCGGGCCGCTCTATCAGTTTCCCGCGGACGCGAACTCCGGGGCGATCAGGGAGGCGGACGACCTTCTGGCCTGCCGCAAGGTGGACCGCAAGGCGCGGAC
>CAYSXF010000127.1:0-8533 GCA_964434815.1 uncultured Lentisphaeraceae bacterium | reverse complement strand
CACCTCTCTATTCGTCGGCAGCGTCAGATGTGTATAAGAGACAGGTTCCGCATCGGCCGCCCGGTCTTCAAGGATGAGAACATGTAATTTGTTGTTCATCGAAAGCACCTCTGCAGTGAGAACGAGAGGGTCGCGCCTTCATCGACTTTCCCTTCGGCCCAAACGCGGCCGCCGTGGCGGTGAACGATACGCTGGACAAGCGCCAACCCCACGCCGTTCCCCTCATATTCTTTAGCGGAATGCAAACGTTGAAAGACGCCGAAAAGTTTGGAAGCGTACCGCATATCGAATCCGGCGCCGTTGTCTTTCACGTAGTAGACCATCAGTCCGTCGTCGGCGCGGCACCCGATTTCAATCACGGCGGTGTCCCGTTTTTTTGTAAACTTGATGGCGTTGCCGAGTAGGTTGGCCAACACCATACGGATCATCGCTTGGTCGCCTTGGGCAGATGAAAGGCTTTTCAGTTCGAGCCGCAGGGTTCGATTGGGAGCCAGGGCCGACTGTTCATGGAAGACGGTTTGGGTTAGGGCCTCCATGTCGATGTCCGTGATTTCCATTTTTTGGCGGCCTAACCGCGAAAAGGTGAGCAGGCCGTCAACAAGTTGCCCCATGCGATCGGTTTCGCTGGAGATGACGTCCAGCACGCGCCGGCCTTCGTCGTCCAGGCAGTCCGCATAATCTTCCTGCAGAATGCGGCCAAAACCGGCGATGGCCCGAAGGGGCGCCCGCAGGTCGTGCGAGACCGAGTAGCTGAAGGACTCCAACTCCTTGTTGGCCGCGTCCAGTTGGGCAGCAAGCTCGCTGATGCGCAGTTCCGACTCCTTGGCATGGCGTTGCAAGGCCTCGTCCGGGGACTTCGAGCCGGTCTCAGTTGTTAAGGCTTGCATGCTTACCCATCCTGCTTATTCTCAGCCCTGAAGATACACATGGCAACTTGCCGCTTTCTTGAGTTTGTCCCGGAGAGACGGACTGATCCTCGAAATGGCCTCGTCTCTGCCAGTCAAGTGCACGTGGCACAATTAGTCAATACAGTTCGAATCATAACATGCGCGCATGCTAGCCTTCAAGAAGTCTGAGCCTCTCCCGCCACGGATATTTTTGCTCCCTCTTTGCTCTGGACACGGCCGGTCTGGGTCGGCTACGCTGATACTAAAGAGGATTGCAATAAGCGGGACATGGGGCGTGCTATGAAAGGCAAAGACATACGCAGTTTTTTGTTTGTTTTTGGGGCGGTTTTTCTGCTTCTGACGGGGCTATCCACAGCCCGGGAGAGTCTCGCGACGGCACCCGATCATCCAGGGAACGTGTGCTTGGAAGGGGAACGGCTGACCGTGGAGCTGCCGGCAGCCTTCAAGGGCGCGATGCGATGGGAACTGAGCGACGCGGACGGCCGCAACGTGATGCAGGGCACCTGTGGCCGCTGTGCAACAACAGCGGAGGCTGGAACGTTGCCGATCGGCTGGTATCGTCTCGTCGGCCTCGACGCGTCGGGCAAAGCGTGCGCGACAACAACCGCGGCGGTACTCAAGAAGCTGGCCGCGCCGGTTCCCGCCGAATCGCCTGTTTGCATCGATACGGCGAACGCCTGGTTCACGCGCACAGGCAGCGTGGAGCGCGACCATAAGCGGATGGCTGCTTTCGCGTGCCTGGCCGCGCTGGCCGGCGTCAGCGGCGTCCGCGACCGCCTGACCTGGGGAGAGGTGGAGCCGTCACCGGGCGCGTTTCAAGCGAACACGCGGTATGACGATTCCGCCCGCGTTCTGAGCAACGCGGGCCTGCAGGTGCTGCAAGTCTTCCACAGCACGCCGGGATGGGCGCGGACGCTGCGGCTGGAGGACGGCGACGGCGGCGGCCGCTACCCGCGCGATCTGCGCGACCAGTACCGTTTCTGCAAGGCCATGGCTGAACGCTTCAAAGGCGCGATCCAGGCGTGGGAACCGTGGAACGAGGCGAACATGGCTGGGTTCGGAGGACAGCTCATCGACGAGATGTGCTCGCTGCAGAAGGTGTCTTATCTGGGCTTCAAGGCGGGCGACCCGAACCTGACGGTGTGTTGGAACGTCTACGCGGGATCGGGCACGGCTCTGCACACGCAGGGCGTGCTGGACAACGCGTGCTGGCCGTATTTCGACACGTATAATATCCACTCGTACAGCGGCGTCGAGCAGTACCTGAACGAGTTCGCGACCGCGCGTCAGGGTGCCTGCGGTAAGCCGCTGTGGATCAGCGAGTGCGGGATACACGTCACTTGGAATGCCGAACACGGCGACCTCTCGGACAGCGAGGAAGTGCGGCAGGCGAATTTCGTGCCCAAGTCGTATGCGTCGAGCCTGTTCGCGGGCGTGTCGCGCCACTACTTTTTCATCCTCGGCAACTACTGCGAGGGGGCGGTTCAGTTCGGGCTGCTGCGCCACGACCTGACGCCGCGCCGCGGCTATCTTGCGCTGGCTGCCACGGGGCGCATGCTGGCGTGCGCGCAGCCGCTGGGACGGATGACGAGCGGCGCGCTGCGCGTGTATGTGTTCCGCGCGCGGCCCGATGGGGTGGAGCGCGACGTGCTGGTGGCGTGGTCGGACAAAGGCGCTGCGCCGGCGGCCTTCGCGAAGGATCTGTCCGTCGAATCGGTGTGCGACGTCTACGGCCGGGCGCAGGCAGGCGGGCTGCCGAAGGAGTTCGGCGAGAGTCCCGTCATCGCGGTGCTGCCGTCGGGAGAGGCGCGAAAGTTGAAGCTGGAAGCCCCGCTGCGCGTGTCGCCCGCGCCTCGGCAGGCGCTGGGTTCGCCGGTGGTCATGCAGGCGCTTCTGCCGCAGTCGCAGACGCGGCTGGATATCCAGGCGCATCAGGTGGAGTTTGGCGTTGAGAATACGGTGCCGGTGGCGGTCTACAACTTGGGCGACGCGGAGGTGTGCGGTACGCTCACGGCTGATGCGCTGTCCGTGGGGTGGCGCGTGGTGCTGCCGCCGGGGCGTCTGCGCCTGCGTCCGATGGAGCGGCAGGTGCTGGCGCTCAAAGCCACGGTCACGCCGGAAGCCGGACGGACGGCGATCTTCGGAGCGCCGGTCACGCTGCGCGGCGGGTTCGGCAAGGCAGGCGAGCCTGTGCTGTCCTTCCGGCTGGCGTGTGACGCGGGATGTGTCAAGCCCGCGAGCGAAACGCCGGTCGCGTCGGCGGTCCAAAGCGCCGCATGGCGCGACAACATCGTGGGCGGCTCCAAGATGACGCATGAGACCCAAGGCGGGCGGGTCGTGTTCACAATGGATTTCGGCCAGCAGGACCCGTGGGGCTACCCGCATCTGAAGTTGGCGGCGGGCGAACGTCCGCCCGAGGGCGCAGACGGGCTGATGGCCGACATCGAGGTGTTGGAAGGATCGGGCGCTGTGCGCGCGCAGTTTCTTGAGGAGGGCGGTGCCGCCTATCTGAGCGAATTGCCGTACCGTTTCGCGAAAGGCGGAAAGCAGACTCTGGTTGCCTTCTTCGATAAGGCGGACTGGGTCGGCTATTCGCGGCCCGACGCGGACGGGAAGCTGACTCCCTCGTCGATTAACGGCGTGCTGATCGGCATCAACGCCCATCGGAACAGCCGCGTGCGTCTGGCCATCAGCAACCTGCGGTGGGTGAGGTATTGAGCGGCTGATGGAGAAAGAACTCCTGTCGTATGCGAGGGCTTGACGGAAAGGGGCACATGTTATACATTTGATGCGTGATGTATAACACAAGGAGAGGCGCATATGGCAACTGTAACGGTGTCGGCAAAGGGCTGGGTGGTGATTCCGGCGGAGTATCGCAGGAAGTATAACGTGCGTTCAGGGTCTGAGGTGGAGGTCGTGGATTTCGGCGGCGGCATGAGTCTGGTGCCCTTATTGCAGCACCCTGTCAGAGAAGCGCAGGGTCTGTTGAAACGCGGCAAGGGGTTGGCGGGTGCCCTGCTTGTGGAGCGGGCCAAGGAGCGCAAGCGTGAAGCCGTCCGGTAATTACGTGCTGGATTCTTTTGCGCTGTTGGCTTTCCTTGCGGATGAGCCGGGCGCTGACATCGTACGCGAAGTCCTCGAGTACGGACAACGTCATGACGGTAGCGTATGGATTTCCGTTATCAATCTGGGCGAATGCCTGAACATCGTGGAACGGGAACAGGGACTGGCCGCTGCGCACCGCGCGATTGCCGCAATCAGACAGTTGCCGGTCAATGAGGCGATTGCTGACCGCGAGCGTACGTTTGCAGCAGCGCACATCAAAGCGCATCACAAGCTGTCGTTTGCTGACGCCTTTGCAGTCACGCTGGCGCAAGAAAAATCGGCGACCGTTGTGACGGGAGATCCGGAGTTCAAGCACGTCGAAGCGCTTGTATCCGTGCTGTGGCTTCCGCGATAGGAGGAACGATGGGACAAACGGTGACAGATGGGACGGTGCTGCGGCGGCTGACGTGGCTCTTCGCCGTGTTCGCCGTAGTTTGTCTGCTGGCAGGTGCGAGCCGCATGAAGCCATGCGCGTGGGAGCTGCACACGTTCGGTGACGTGCTGCGCATTCGCGAGGTGCTGTCAATGTTCGTCTTCGCGCCGGCGATCAGCGTGCTGTTCTGGCTGATTTACAGGGCTGTGGGGCACGGCAAGTCGCATCTTGTGATCGATGTGCTGATGGTGCTGTCGGTGTACTTCATCGCATGCGGCATGGGCATTCACGATCCGACTAACCGCATGGAGGCCGTGTATCGGCAGGCGGGAGCGTTGTCGCCGGAGGCGCGGCGGTCGCTGATGTATCTCGACGACCAGTTGGGACATTGGGTATTCTGGAGCGGTTTCGTGCTGGGCACGTGGGTGCTGGGCCTTCAGCAGGCGCTCGCGCCGCTGCGCGAGAAGATGGCTTGGCCTTGGCGAACGGGGCTGGGATGTGTCTGTGCGGCGCTGCTGTGGGTGATGCTCACCAACCTGTGGGACGAGTATCCGAAAACGCGCGCCGATTTGTGCGTGATCGCGGCGGCGGCGCTGGTGCCGCTGTTTGCGCATCTGTCCGTGTGCCGCCGGGCTGGGCTGTTGCGGCTGCCGGTGCTGTATGTGATTTATCCGGCGTATTTCGGCAGTATTGCGGGCACGCTGGTGTGCTGGCTGGTGCGGTATGGGAAGGTGTAGGGGCGAATAATTATTCGCCTGTACAAAAGGAATTTCGATATGGCGATTGTGAGTATGACGGGTTTTGGGCGCGGCGAGGCGAGCGCGGACGGAGTGAAGATCGTGGCGGAGCTGAGCACGGTCAACCGAAAGCAGTTCGACTGTAATTTCTCGATGCCGCGCGAGCTGGCGAGTCTGGACTCGAAACTGCAGGCGCTGGTGCATACCCGCGTGTCGCGCGGGTATGTCAAGGGGCTGGTGTCGGTGACTGCGGCTAGCGCGGATACTGGCATCACAAACGGGCTTGATCTTGAAATGATCACCAAGCAAATCGGCGCCTTGCGTGCGGCGGCGGCGAAGTTGGGACTGCCGGATGATCTGACGGCTTCAGCCCTGTTGCGCCTGCCCGATGTGCTGCGCGCAAAGGTGATGCCCGACGATCCGCTGGAGCTGTGGCCGCTGATCGAACGTGCGGCGCTGGCCGCTTTGGAGAGTCTGGATGTCATGCGGCGGCGCGAGGGCGCGGCGCTTGATGAGGATTTGCGCGCGCGGTTCGCGGCGCTCGAGCGGCTCAGCAAGAAGATTGAGGGACTGGCGCCGGCGGTTCCCAAGGCGTACCAGAGCGTTCTGGAGCGGCGTCTCGCGGAACTGCTGGGGCAAGGCGGAACGGTTGATCCGGCCCTGTTGGCGCGCGAGGTGGCTGTGTTTGCGGACCGCTGCGACGTGAGCGAGGAGCTGACGCGGCTGGCGAGCCACTTCGCGCAGGTGGAGAAAGTGCTGGGCGCGGGCGACGCGTGCGGGCGGACGCTGGACTTCCTGTGCCAGGAGCTGTTCCGCGAGATCAACACCACGGGCTCGAAGGCGAACGACGCGGAGATCTCGCGGCTGGTGATCGATTTCAAAGCGGGGCTGGAGGCTGCTCGCGAGCAGGTACAGAACGTCGAGTGAACGCTGAACGCACGATGCCGAACTTCGACGTTCTGAGTTGGACGTTCGGCGTTCGGCGTTTTACAGCGCGTCGTCGAGGTGGGTCTTGCGGTACTGGCCGGGTGAAACGCCGATGATGCGTTTGAACGTGCGGGTGAAGTGGCTGTGGTCGTAGAAGCCGGTTTCGCAGGCGATGTCGGCGATCGTGCGGTCGGTGGTCTCCAGCAGGGTGCGGGCGGCGGTGATGCGCACGCGCTGGAGGTACTCGTAGGGCGTGGTGCCAAAGATTCGGTTGAAGCGGCGCTCGAACTGGCTCTGTGAGACGCCGGCGAGCTTGGCCAGTTTCTTCACTTCGAGGTTCTGGCCGTAGTGCGTGTGGATATGGGCAACCACTTGGGCGAAACGCCCGTGCCAGCGCGGAGTGTCGCGCAGTCCGTCCACGATGCGGTGGAAGCCGACCACGCCGATGGCCTTGCCTTTCTTGTCGTAGACCGGAAACTTGCTGTGGATCATGAGCCGGTCCGAGTGCTCCGGCGCGGGCGCGATCTCGTTGATGACCGGGATGCCGGTCGTCATGACGGTCTGATCGCCTTTGACGTAGAAGTCGGCGCGGTCGCGCGAAAAGAAGTCATAGTCCGTTTTGCCGAGGGTCTGCTGCTCGTTGTCGGCGTTGCAGAACTGGCAGGCGCGCGGATTGTTCAGCATGAAGCGGCCTTGGCTGTCCTTCATGAAGAAGCCGACGTCCGGCAGAACGTCCAAGAGTTTGCGGAAAGACGACAGGTCTCCGATCTGCGAAAAGAAGCGCGTTTGCAGTGTTTTCGGATTCATGCGGATAGTGTACACATTTTAATCTCCCGTTTACAAGACGACGTGAACGGGAAAGCGTAAAATTTTATCGTACAGTAAATAATCGATCAACAAATGGGGAAGGGGAGGCGCCTGATGAAAGTTGGTTTGCCAAGCACAGGGAACATGGGTGTTGGCGGGGCGGTGAGCCGCCGTCAGTTTCTTAAGCGCGCGGCTGCGGCCGGCGGGGCGGTCGCCATGCCGCTCATCATTCCGGCCTCGGCGCTGGGGCGCGACGGGGCCGTGGCGCCGAGCAACCGCATTGTGATGGCCGGCATAGGACTGGGGGGCCGCGGCACCGGAGACCTGTCCAGTTGGATTCTCCCGGACCCGCAAGCGCAGTTCGTGGCCATCTGCGACGTCAGGCGCGAGCGCCGCGACGCCATCAAGGCCATGACCGACAAGAATTACGGCAACGCGGACTGCAAGACCTACATCGAGATGATGGACGTGCTGGCGAGGCCCGACATCGATGCGATCCTCACCGCCACCAGCGACCGTCTCCACGCCACCGTCTCCATTCGCGCCATGCGCGCAGGCAAGGACGTTTACACCGAGAAGCCGGCCTCGATGACCATCGCCGAGGGGCAGGCCGTGGTCAAGACCGCCAAGCAGTACGGACGCGTCTACCAGGCCGGCATGCAGCGCCTGAGCGAGGCGAACTTCATCGTCTGCAACGAGCTGCTGCGCCTGGGGCGCCTGGGCGAGGTGAAGACCGTGTACGCGCATCTCGCGCCGTGGGGCAACGTCAATATGAACCGCGAGTGGATGCCGGAGCAGCCGCTTCCTGATCCTCAGGAGATCGACTGGGACCGCTGGCTCGGTCCCTGTCCGTGGCGCCCCTTCAACATCGGCTACACGCACGGCGGCTGGCACGGCCAGCATGATTTTTACACGAGCGTCATCGGCGAGTGGGGCTCGCACACGTTCGCGCAGTGCCACGATGCGCTGGGCATGCAGGACTCCTCTCCCGTCCATTACCCTTACGTCCCGAACCCGACGGCGGACGGCATGGCGATGACCTTTGCAAACGGCGTGACGATGATCCAAAAACAAGAGGGGTGGCGCGGCACCTGCGGGGTGCGCTACGTCGGCAGCGAGGGCTGGTGCGCCTGCGCCGACGGCTATGCTCGCCCGGAGGTCTCCAACCCCGCGATGCTGGCCGATTACAACAAGATCCTGCAGGATTACCTCACCCGCACGGGGCATATGGTCGGAACCATGCAAGATTTCTTCAAGTGCATTAAGAACCGCACCGTCACCGTGGCCAACCCCAGCCTCATGCACCGCTCGATGAGCACCGTGCACTGCGCGAACATCGCCCAGTGGCTGAAGCGCGACCTCACCTGGGATCCCGCCAAAGAGGAGTTCGTCAACGACGAGCAGGCCAACCGGTTCCGTTCCCGCTCCGCCCGCGAGGGCTGGCAAATTGTGTAAGCAGCTTTATCGAATGAATCGATAGAATCGAAAAAATCGATTCGGTCGGTTCGCTCGATGTTTTCGATTCACTCGATATTCCAAACCGAGACATCCATCATGAAATTGTATTCTCTTTTGATCGCGGTTTTTGCCGCCGTGCTGTGCGCCCACGCCGAAATCCCTGCTGCCGACCTTTTGAACGAGGGCAAGTTGCTCGAGGTTCTGCAGAAGGCGGAGAC
>CAYSXF010000126.1:0-8550 GCA_964434815.1 uncultured Lentisphaeraceae bacterium | reverse complement strand
GTCCCAAAAGGCCCGGGCCTGTCCGCGCTGCAGCAGATAGAGCCGTGGCGGGCGTTCGCCGATGAAAGCGAAGAAGGTCTCTGGTTTGACGCATAGATACGGAAAGTCGGCGCCGGTGCTACTGAAAAAAGCCGGGGCATCGTTCGGCTCGCCGAGGCAGATCAGATAGGTGGAAGGCAGGGCTTGCTGGCTGTCGGCTTCTGCCAGGCGGGTGACCAATGCGCGACAATGGTCGCAGTCGAGACTGACAAAGACGGCCAGACAGGTCTCCGCCGTGAGGTCGGCCGCCTGGCCGTTGCTGAACCCGCGGAATTCGGCGAACCGGCTCTTCTCGGCCGAAGGGTTTTCGGCAGACGGGTGGACGCCGATCTGTCGGACGGGAAAGCCGAGAAAAACGATCAGCAGGCTGACAGCCGCCAGGCCGGCGGGAACACGCCAGGAACCGGCCGGCCACCCCCTTGTCTTCAGGAAGAGGTAGAGGACAAGACCGAGGAGCGCGAGGTTCTTGAACAGGGATTCGAGCGGTGACATGCGGATCAGTTCACCGAAGCAATGGCAGGATCCGGTGTCTTTCCGCAAAAAGGCCAGATAGGCTAGGTAAAAGCTGAAAAACACCAGAAGCCCGAAGATGGCCGGCAAGGTGAAATGACGAAACCGGGCCCGCTGAAAACAGGCCAACCCGAGACACAGTTCCGCCGCCACGAGCAGGCGCATCGCATACGCCGCCATCACGCGGGAGTGCAGCAGATTCTGCTGCACCACATACAACTCGACGGCGCCCAGCGAATACAGTTTCGCGACAGCCGAGACGATAAAGACGAAACCCAGGAGCCAGGCCGCCAGAGCGACCCGTTGCGAAGAAGCCCGTTGAAACATGGCAATCTGAATCATTATTCCTCCAAAATCAACCATTCTTAATAGGCGAAACTGTGCATCCAATTGGGGTAACTATATCCGGTCTCCTCCGCCTTGCATATATAGGACTAAAGTCGTATACTGTGGTGCATGTGAAAGGGGGGGACCACCTATGGCGAACACAAGGGCCGACGACTACCCCAAGTGCGTGATTTGCAAAAAGGCGAATGCGGATATCTACTATACTGTTCCATGGGGTAAGATTTTCACCTGCCGGTTCTGTGATGATAAGATCACCGAATTGGCAGAGGGGCAATTCGCGTATCAGACTTGCACCGACTCACCTCTGCTGAAAGCGCTTTGCTGAGCCTTATTTTTGGTGTGCTTGACATCCTGTCCCGGTTTCTGGCAAGCTTGCATCATGCATAAGGTTCTTCCTGTCGGGCTAGGCATGATTCCGTCCTGTGATGGCCGGTGCCGCCCGAAAAACCATCTCTTGGCGATAACCGTATGAATCAAAAGATCTTCATTGGCACAGACAGCGGTGCGACCACCTCGAAAAGCGCCGCCGTATGGCAAAATGGCGAGGCCGTTTCCACCAAACTGCTCCAGCGTCCGACCAACTCGCAGAACGGCCGCGCGGCCGTCATCAGCGGCTGGATCGGCGGCATTTCGGAATTCCTGGCGCAGAATAATTTGCAGTGGTCGCAGGTCCACGGCGTCGGCCTCGCGATTCCAGGCCCCTACGAGCGCTACGGCGTGTTCGGCAAATCCCCCAACCTGCCGGCGAGCTTCTGCGGCTGGGATGTGCATCTGGATTACAGCGCGGCGCTGGCCGAACAGGTCGGCCGCCCGGTGCCGCTGGTCGTGGGCAACGACGGCAACTACGGCGGCGTCGCCGAAGCGCGGCTCGCCCGCGGCGACTCCCGTGCGTCGGTCCTGATGCTCATGCCGGGGTCCGGCCTCGGCGCAGCCTACGTCGGGCCGGACGGCCTGTCGCTCGACGGCGACACGCTCGCAGGAATGGAAGCCGGACATATGCCCGCCCCGCTGCACCTGCTCGGCCAAACCGGTAAGCCGCTGCCCTGCGGCTGCGGCCGCGACTGGGGCTGCATTGAGGCCTATACGACGATTTCGGGGCTGCAGTACCTGCTCGCGGATAAGCTGTTGAAATATCCGGAACACGAGCTGGCAAAGTCAGCGGCGCCGATAAAGGAGAAGGTGTTGTCGCTTCGCGGCCGGGCGCAGCGGGGCGACGCGCTGGCGTTGGAGATTTTCGACTTCCAGGCCCGCGCGATGGGTCTGCACGTGGCGAATCTGGTGATGGCGCTCGATCCCGGCATTGTGATTATAGGCGGCGGACTGATGGACCACGAAGGGACCACGCCGGAATTCCGGGAGCGCTACCTGCGTCTCATCCGGGAAGCCGCCGCGCCGTACCTCTGGCCCGCTCAGCGCGACACGATCCGCATCGTGCCCGCGGCGCTCGGCGACTTGTCGCAGGCGATCGGCGCGGCGCTGGTCGCGCTCTATCACCACCATGAGGGGTGAGGCGCCCGTCCGGCTATCCGTACCGCTGCGCGTGCGTGTCACCACGTTTGGGTGGCGGATTCGATTGTAACGGCCAAGGTGGCACGCAGCCAACTGAACGTTCCTTTCATGACCTCGAAATCAGGGCCGGACGTCACGAACTGAGCCTTTCCCTTGATCAAGAAACCGGCACCCGCCCCGTGCAGGCCCTCCACTTTGCTGCTCCCCAATGTGATCAGAACATCGGGATTGTGGGCGATGTTGGCCTCCGTCTTGTTCATGTATCCTGCGGGGATGAACAGCCGCCGTCCGTCGTCTGCTACTCTGATGTAGCTGTTCCACGTGTTGACCATATGGGGTCCGTCAGGCCCCAGGGTGGCGATAGCGACAACGCCGTCCTTCTTCATGATTTCTTGCAGTTTCTCCGGGATCATCATCGGCCCTCTCCTTTTGCTCGGCTTATTATAGCACATCGTTCTGTTTGGAAGGGGATGCAGACCGAGCGTGTTCCCGTATGTACTCAGTGAAACCTTTGGCTGCGCTGACAAAATCCGACGGAATCATCAGCACTGTCGTGCTGTTGTTTTCCGCTCCAACTTCCGTTACCATTTGCATCCGGCGAAGTTCAACCGCCACCGGATTACTTGCCATTTGCAGGGCAGCTTCGCTCAGTTTCTTCGACGCCTCCAATTCCGCCTCTGCCTTGATTATGCGCGCCCGTTTCTCTCGGATTGCTTCTGCCTGCATGGCCATGACCTGCTGCATGGCTTCAGGCAACTCCACATCCTTCATCTCAAATCTCTCAACCTCGATACCCCAAGGGACCGTCGAGTCAGCAACGCTTTCACGCAACAAGGCATTGATTTTGTTCCGCTCTTGCAAGACTTCATCGAGGTCGTGCTGTCCGATTATATTTCGCAAACTGGTCAACGCCAGCTGATATACCGCTGAGGGCGCATCCGAGACTGCAATGACTGACTTGGACGCATCCGTGATCCTGTACCAAAGAACCGCATTGAGTTTCACCGTAACGCTGTCCCGCGTGATGGTCTCTTGCTGTTCCGCAGAAACCGTGCGAATCCGAATATCAATTGTAATCGCACGCTCTATGCCAAGAGGAATTATCCAGTACAGGCCAGGCCCTCGTAAACCGAGATAGCGGCCTAGGCGAAAGATCACCCCGCGTTCGTATTCTTGCGCGATGCGGAGCCCTGAAATGGCAATGACGCTGATGAGTACAAATACGACAAACATACCGGTTCCCATTTGTTTCCTCTTTCCCTTTTTTCCCTAACGTTTCCGGGACGGTTGTCCGGTTACGGCTCCACCCCCCTCAGCGTTCATTCCCTCGCACACGGCGGCCAGCGAGCCACGCTCTGCTTTGGCATCGCAACTGCCCTCTTTGGAGATGAATTATACCACTCTTATGCCCCATCCTCAATACTCGCAAAAAATGTGAAAAATCCTCTTGGGAAATGGTCATCAATAATGCAGAAAACGGCCCCGGCTTCGCGTATCCGTGAAACCGGGGCCGGACGGTTGTTTCATTCTTGGGGCCTGTTCATCCGCAATGCTCCAGAGTCAGCGCTTTGGTACAGATAACCATTCATCCGCGCTTGACGAACCATGAGGTCCGTGTCAGACTTTTTGCCAACTGTGGGCCGGATCGTAAAAAATTCTGTTTTTCCGAGTTTTGCGATTGGACGTCCATATCATGTTGGGCAATTTGAATGTACATTCTCCACTATCTGTACTTGGCATATCTCTTGATGAAGTACTTATGCGTGCCATCATACAGACGCCAGACGAATGAACGGTGGAGAAGAACGCCGACCCATCATGTCATAAGTGAAGTAGGCTATGGGATAATAGGACTAATGGTCGTCGCAACTTTAGTCCTGATGATAATTGGCAGCATCGTCACATATTGAGCAGTGAACAGAGCGACAGGTATTTAGCGTGTTCCTGCAGGTATGACACAAGACCGAGAGACATGAAGACAAAACGAAAAAGCGCTGAAGTCGATCCCCCTGTACCACGGCAGTACTCTTTGGTGAAGGTCGCGAAGTGGTATCTGGACTTTCTCAAGGAGAAGAAAATCCAAGACTGTCCACTTTCTCAGGAGACGCCATTCATTTTCTTGGGAGAGATTCCAAACATGGAAGGGCATTGCGTCGTAGTTGGACATAAGACCGGCCGGGTCTTGAGCGGCTACCACATCGAGAATTTCATTGAACTGACCGAAGAGGAAACTTGACGCACAACCAGCCCACCCAGACAACGGGATACCGTGTCTGGTGGGCGACGTTCGCCACACGCCGATGAATACGCATAAAGAAAATGAATTCCTTCAGTGGGCAACGGAACACGGCCTTAACACCGAGGATTGGTGTGTTGGTGATACGGAGTTATCCTTCACGCCCAATCCACATCTTGATCGTTTTTGGGAAGTGCCACCGGAGCAAAGGCGACGAGCCTGTTTCCTCTTGTGCATGCTCGACCTAATGGGTAAATGGGAAACATGTTTTGTTTGGCGAAAAATGGGCCCTTGGCCATCTGCGCCGGATTATCGCAACATCAACAGCAGAGTCGAATATCAGATTCTCAGTGGAGTCGGGCTTCCAATGGGAATATCGGCCATTATTGAGTTCTCACGTTCAGACACGGATCGCCTCATAACGCTTCTCTTGGCCTCAACAATCTTTGGCTGCACCGAATATGACGATTTGTTTCTGGCACCCGACAATGCACAAGTCATAGCGAACATAAGTCATCACAACGTCGTGGAAATCGCATTTAGTACAGAGCAGGTTATGATGCAATTTGTTGCCGGCATGCAAGCAAAGGGCTATTATTTACTTGAAGATATTCTGGACGCGACTTTCATAAAACCAGAGTGGATGATGACAGAGTGAAATGCGAACCAAGTGGTAAAGCGAACAGAGGGACAGGGACAGGTATTTAGCGTTTTTTCGGAGAGCAAAGAATTTTGAAGATTAAATGGATCATAGGTATGCTGGGCTTGGTGTTGCTTGCTACGACACTCGCTTGCGGAAGCGAGATGCATTCTTCTTTATCCGTTGATACCGACCATTTCACCGGGAAGGTCCCCGCAAGATGGCAGGTAAAGCTTGTCGCCCAGAGCACTAACCGATGGACGTACGCCTTTCAGGACGGAACAAACGATGTCTTTAAGGCTGACGTTTGGCAAGGCACCCGGTTCGTGGAGTGCTTTTGTGCTCGATGGAGCGAGTATAGGGTAATCAAGAGAGAACATGAGGAAGTCAGAACATTTCGAATGGATCATTCACGCACACTGAAAATCGCAGGTGAAAGTTATAGTCTGGACATCCATGCGTCTGCCGAAGGCTATGATGACGAACTTATAGACAGAATCCTCGCGAGTATCAGCATGAAACGGAAATCGGCCAACCAGGTGCCTCATGCAATCGGCACATCCGCGACTCTGTCTGGTCGCTGACGTTGGTTGCAATTGTCATTCTTTCCGCGTTTTGTTCGTCTTGCTGTGTTCGATCCATTCGGCGTCGGCGAGCAGGCGGTTGCCGACGCGATAGAACTGCCTGACGCTTTTGGGCACTGGGCCGAAACGGTTTTTCACCACGTCGAGGTGAAAGACCGGGTTGTCGTCGTTGTTCTCTTCAGGCTGGACCATCTGAATCCAGCGCCAGGCGTCGTAACGGATGGCGTCGGAATAGCGCAGCTCGCCTTCGCGCGATTCGGTGCAGACCACGATGAAGCGGACGCCGAGGTTGACCGCGAGGTCGCGGACGGTGTTTCTGGCGCATGGTATTAGACCTGGCCTTATGCGGGCAGGTTGTTCGATCGCGTCAGTGCTTAACGGTCTCACCAACTGCCTAAACACCCATAGCCTACAGCCTATCGTTTACTCGGCCAAAGCTTCGTCGAGGAGTTCGAGCGTGTGGCGGACCTGGACGGCGCGGTCGGCCTGGTCGAAGCCGCCGCGGATCTGCATCACGCAGCCGGGGCAGTCCATCGCGACCGTGCCAGCGCCGGTGTCGCGGATGTTCTTGAGCTTGCGCGCGAGCATCGGCGCGGAGATTTCGGGCAGCTTGAGCGAGTACGAGCCGCCCATGCCGCAGCAGGTGTCGCACTCGAACATCTCCTTCACCTCGTAGCCAGCCTTTTGCAGCAGCCTGCGCGGCGCCTGCTCCGCGTGCAGGGTCCGCTTGAGATGGCACGAGTCGTGATACGTGACCGTGCCTAGCGTACGGCCTTCGCGCAGGGTGAGGCGGCCTTGCGTCACCAGCCGTTCGACGAGCGTGGAGAAGTCGATGGTTTTGGCGGCCAGCGCGCGGGCTTGCGCGATCTGGTCTTTCATCCCCAGGCTCTCGAAAACCAGCTCGAACTCGCGGTCCAGTGCGGCCGTGCAGGTAGGACAGGCCGAGACCACGTAGGTCGCGTCTTCGCCGAGCAAAGCTTTGATGTTGTCCTCGGCGTTCTGCGCGGCCACCTCGTAGGCGCCGCTGTAGCGCGCCGGCGCGCCGCAGCAGGTCTGGGCGTCCGGGAAGAGGACTTCGATGCCGGCCTTGTTGAGGATGCGGACGAGCGCCTCGCCCATCTCGGGGTAGGCGAAGTCGATCAGGCAGCCAGCGAAGAAGACGGCTTTCTCCTTGCACGCAGGCTGCCGGATCTTCTTGAACCGGCTGCGGAAGGGCTCGGCCGCGATGGCAGGCAGGCTGCGGCCGTCGGTGAGATCTGCCAGGAACATCGGCAGGTGGCGGATGAAGCGGCCTTTCACGAACGGCCTGTCCGCGACGGACGCCGCCCGCAGCATGCCGTGGAAGAGCGTACGGTTGTTGACCACGAAGAAGATCGCCTTCTGGATGAACGGCATCCCCTGCTCCTTCACGAGGCGCCGGCGCAGCTCCATGATGAGGCCGGGGATGTCGATTTTGCCAGGGCAGACCTCCTTGCACGCGCCGCACTGGATGCAGAGCCCCTGGATGTCTTCGGAGGCTTTGAGCGCGTCGAACCAGGCCGTGAGAATCGTGCCGATGCCGCCGGTGTAGGTCTTGCCGAAGACGTGGCCGCCCACGAGCCGGAAGATGGGGCAGACGTTGAGGCACGAGGCGCAGCGGATGCACTGCAGCGCCTGCCTGAACTGCGGGTCTGCGGCCATCTCGCTGCGGCGGTTATCCAGCAGCACGATGTGCAGCTCTTTCGGCGTGCCGTCCGTGTTCGGCACTGGGCCGGTGATGATCGACACGTAGCTGGTGAGGGCCTGGGCCGTCGCGCTCTTGGGCAGCGCCTGCAGGATCGGCGCGATGTCCGCGAAGTCGGCGACCAGCTTTTCGATGCCGACGAGCGCGACGTGGATCTTGGGGAGGGACGTGGCGAGGCGGGCGTTGCCTTCGTTGGTGACCAGCACGATGCTACCGGTTTCGGCGACGGCGATGTTGCCGCCTGAAATGCCCATGTCGGCCGCGAGAAACTTGGGCCGCAGCGCCTCGCGCGCCACTTTGACCAGCCGCGGAATATCGGCAGTCAGCCGCTCTTCGACGGCCTTGCTGAACAGGTCAGACACCTCCTCCTTGGTCATGTGGATGGCGGGCATGACCATGTGCGAGGGGCGCTGCCCGGCGAGCTGGATGATCCATTCGCCCAGGTCGGTCTCGCTGACCGTGCAGCCGCCCGCTTCGAGCGCGGCGTTGAGGTGGATCTCCTCGGAGGCCATGGACTTCGATTTGACGACGGTCTTGACGCCGCGGTCCTGAGCGACCTTCAGGATATAGCTCTTGGCCTGCTCCGGACTGTTGGCCCGGAACACGTGCGCGCCGAGGGCGGTGGCGTTGGCGATGAAGCGGTCGGCAAGCTCGTCCAAATGGGCGGCGGCGTAGGCCTTCCGTTCGGCGATCACAGAGCGCAGCGCCTCGAAGTCGATGGCTTCGTACGCTCTCGCCCGGTTGACCTTGTAGGCTTCGGAGAATTTACCGAGCGCACCGGTCAGGTTGGCGTTGTGGAGAGCGGTCTGGACAGAGGATTTGAAAGTGTTTTGCATGGCGTGGATCGTGTGCGGATTAAGGAGCCGGAGGCAGGTCGTCAGTCACGAGGATGACCAGGCGCTCGGGGCCATGTACGCCTGTCTCTTATACACATCTCCGAGCCCACGAGACAGGCAGAAAT
>CAYSXF010000125.1:0-8554 GCA_964434815.1 uncultured Lentisphaeraceae bacterium | reverse complement strand
ACCGCGCGTGTCAGGCGCTAGAGGCGTATCTGGGCACCGTGAACGAGGTGCGCGATTTTGAAACCTACACGGGCCGCAACTCGCCCCTGGATTTCAACGGGCTGGTGCGCCACTACGGTTTCCGGCGGCAGCCGAACCAGGCGGACATCCGTATCAACCTCGCCAGCAAGCATGAGCGGGCGCAGCAGAGCCACGCCATCGCGCTGCGCCTGCGCGACGACCTCACGCGCATCGCGGCCGCGCACCAGGCTGTGCTGAGCATCGTCGAAGTGCCGCCGGGTCCGCCGGTGCTGAGCACGATCACGGCTGAGGTGGTCGGGCCGCCTGACGCGACGTACGGCCAGATCATCGACGCGGCGAAGACGCTGGAGGCGCACATGGCGGCATACGATGCGCATCACATTGCGCAGGTTGACGATTACTCTGAAACGCCGCGCGACCGGCAGGCGCTGGTGGTCGACCGCGACAAGGCGGCCATGCACGGGCTGACGCCTGCGGCTGTGGCGCAGGCCGTTGCCGCCGCGGGGGGCCTGAGCCCGCTGGGCGTGCTCCATGCGGCCGATGCCCGCGAGCCGGTGCAGGTGCGGCTGTTGCTGCCGCTGGCGCAGCGGAGCGACACGGCGCGGCTGGAGCAGCTCTGGCTGCGCACGCCGCAAGGCTCGCAGGTGCAGGTCCGCGAGATCGCGCGTTTCGAAAAGGAGGCGGTGGCGCAGCCGGTCTACCGCAAGGATCTTGAGCGGGTGGTGTTCGTGACCGCCGAGGCGGTGGGCCGCGCTCCGGGCGAGATGATTCTGGGACTGCAAGGCGTATTGAAACGCACGCCGCTGCCGCATGGGGCCACGGTGCGCTGGAGCGGCGAGGGCGAGTGGCAGATCACGGTTGACGTGTTCCGCGACCTGGGCATCGCGTTCGGCGTGGCGCTGCTCGGTATCTATCTGCTCCTGGTGCTACAGACGGGCAGCTTTCTGATGCCGGGCGTGATGATGCTGGCGATCCCGCTGACGCTGATCGGCATCATGCCGGGCTTTGCGCTGCTCAACGCCGGGTCGGGCACGGTGGGCGGTTATCCTGAGCCGGTCTTTTTCACCGCGACTGCCATGATCGGCATGATCGCGCTGGGCGGCATTGTGATCCGCAACAGCATCGTGCTTATCGAGTTCATCCACGAGGCGCTCCGGCACGGCAAGCCGCTGCGGCAGGCGCTGCTCGAGAGCGGCGCGGTGCGTTTCCGTCCCATCGCGCTGACCGCGCTGACCGCGCTGCTGAGCGCGTGGCCGATCACGCTCGACCCGATCTTTTCGGGGCTGGCCTGGGCGCTGATCTTCGGTTTGGTGGCGAGTACGATCTTCACGCTGCTGATCATTCCGACTGTATTTTTCTTGCTGAAGGAGAGACACCATGAGGCTTAACAAACGGTTTACGAAATTTCTGGGACCGGCCGCAGGGCTGGCCGTCGTCGTCGGGGTGATCGTGTGGCAGGCCGGCGGGTGCGGCAAGCGCATCGCGCCGGGACGGTCGCAGGAAGCCGCGGCCGCGCCCGAAAAGCGGACGCTGACGGTCGCTGTCACGAATGTCCCGGTCATCTACACGGCGGTCGGAACGATCCGCAGCCGGACCGAGGTGCAGCTTGCGGCGCGGATCGTCGGGCGGATTCTGACGGTGGCGGTGCGGTCGGGCGACCGCGTGAAGGCGGGTGACGCGCCGGTGACGTTGGACGACGCCGAGTTGCGGACCGGTGTGAGCCAGGCCAGGGAGCGTGTGGCGGGGGCGCAGGCGGGTTTGGCGGCGGCGGCGGAGAAAACCGCGCAGGTTCGGTCGGCGCTGGATTTGGCCAAAGCCGAGGTTGACCGGTCCCGCGCGCTGGCGGCGACGAAGGCGGTGTCCGTGCAGACATTGGATACGGCTGAAGACGCGTACCGGCAAGCGGTGTCGCGCATGGCGCAGGCCGAACAGGGGCAAGTGGCGGCGCAGGCCGACGCGCGTGCGGCCGCGGAGGCGCAGCGGCAGGCGGAGACGGTCATGGGGTATGCGTCCGTCGTCTGTCCGATGGACGGCGTGGTGTCGGAGCGGCTGGCTGATCCGGGCGACCTCGCGACGCCGGGCAACACGCTGCTGCGGATTTTCGATCCGACGCGGCTGCTGCTGGAGTCCCCGATCCGCGAAGGGCTGGTGACGCGGGTGAAGGTCGGCGACAAGCTGCCTGTGACGCTCGACGCGCTGGGCCGCACACTTGAGGCGGAGGTGCGCGAGATCGTGCCGTCGGTCGATGCCGGCAGCCGCACGTTCCTGGCGAAACTCTGTCTGCCGCAGGCCGAAGGCGTGATGCCGGGCATGTTCGGCACGGTGTCACTGAGCCTCGGTGCGAGGCAGGCGCTGCTCGTGCCAGAGTCTGCGCTGGTGCGCGCGGGACAGCTCGAATATGTGAGCGTGGTGGCAGGCGGAAAAACCGCGCGCGTGCTGGTGCGGACCGCTCCGGCGGATGCGGGCCGCGTGGAAATTCTTGCGGGCTTGCAGGCAGGCGATGTGGTTGCGTTGCCGTAATCAGTGTCTCTGAAAATGTTGGAAAGGATGCAAAGTAATCATGATAGTCTGTGTACCGGTTGCTGAATATTGCGGTCTCGAGAGTCAGGTCTACGGCCATTTCGGCTCGGCCGCATCGTTTGCCTTGGTGGATACTGAGACGATGGAGGTGGCGCAACTGTCGAACCGCGACCAAGTTCACGTTCACGGCGCATGCAGTCCTCTGAACGCGCTGGCGGGCGCGAAGCCCGACGTGGTTCTCGTGGGCGGCATCGGGCCGGGTGCGCTGTTCGGGCTCCGTCAAGCGGGCATCACGGTGTGCATTGCGCCTGACGGAACGGTTGCCGAAGCGGTGCGCCTGTTCAAGGAAGGCGAGCTTCAGGAACTGGAGGCGTCGACGTGCGCGGGTCACGGAGCCTCGGGATGCCACTGCTCACACTGAGTGCTAAGGAGAACGACATGAAGAAAATGACCCGTAGAGACATGGTCGCCGCGATCGGCGCGGCGGGCGCAGGAACCTGCGTGTGCGGGCTGGGCGGGGGATGCGCCACGTTCAGCAAGGTGGGCGGCACGCCCGCGATTGCGGCGGACGCATATGCTGTCGAAGGGAAGACCCTGAAGGTGGCGCTCGGCAAGACGCCCGCGCTGGCGAGTGTGGGCGGCGCGGTCAAGATCATCGATGAACGTCTGCCGACATCTGTTATCGTCGCGCGGACCGGCGAGGCCGAATACGCGGCCGTTTCGCTGCTCTGCCCGCACCGCGGTGTGGAGGTCGAGTACCGGCATGCGGAAAAGCAGTTCCGTTGCGCCAGCCTGGGCCACTCCAAGTTCGGCACGGACGGCACGCTCAAGAAGGGCCTGGCCAAGAAGTCGCTCAGCCGCTACACAGCCGCGCTTGATCCTGCCGACAAGAACCGTCTGGTGGTCACCCTCTGATGTTCACAGGAGAAGCTGATGAGCGCAGACAAAAAATCGCTGCTGACGGAAGACCCGCGCGTGCCCTTGGCTGCTGAGCGGACCTTTCTGGCGTGGATTCGCACGGGACTGGCTCTGATGGGGTTCGGGTTTGTGGTGGCCCGTTTCGGGCTATTCCTTCGGGAGTTGGCTGCCGTTCAGAAGATCCCTCAGCCGCTGTCGCACGGCACGTCCCTGTTGCTGGGGCTCGGGCTGGTCGTGTTGGGGGTCGTCTTAAACGTGGCTGCGCTGGTGCGCTACCGTCGGTATTTGAAAGACCTGGCGGCTGGCATTCTGCCGCAGCCGAAAGCGCGGCTAGAGACGGTGGTGGCGGTCGCGCTGACCGTGCTCGGGCTGGCGACCATTCTTTCGCTGCTGGTTATTGCCTTCTGAAAGACCGAATCGATTTTGGAGACGCTATGAAAAAATTGTACGCCTTTCTCGCATCAGTTGCCCTCTGTCTGTGGGGCTGTTCCAGCGGCAAGGACCGCAATGTCCCTGTAGCAAAAAACGGCACGAATATCGGCGGCAATGCTATTTCAAGCGGAGAGGCGCAATTGACAACGGCGCCAATCATCATCGATACGCGCTCGCCTGGAGAATATGCGGGCGGACATCTTGATGGAGCGTTCTTGATGCCGTACGGCGACATCGGAGGCATGATCGAAGCGAAGGTTCCGGATAAAAGCACGCCGATCGTGCTCTATTGCCGCAGCGGCGGCAGGGCGGGGATGGCCAAAAAGACGCTTGCCGCCATGAGCTACACGAACGTGGAGAATCTCGGCGGCATGAAGGCCGCCGCCGAGACCCTTAGGAAATCAGTGGTCAAGTGAACGTTGTCACCTTCGCGCGATGAACCTTGATGCCATGGCGCGGACGAGTGAGACACTCATCAGAAGCAGTACTTTTTAACGGAAAGGAGTGGTTGTATGGTAGGTCACTGTAGACGTGTGGGTGGTAACAGCACTCTGTTGAAATTGAGCAGGCGTACAGCCCTTTTCGCGGTCTTGCTTTCGATCCCGCTCTTTGCGTCGGCGCAGACTAACTGGCACGTGATGGGCTGGAACAATCTGGGCATGCACTGCATGGACAATGATTATTCCGTCTTCTCCATCCTGCCGCCCTACAATACGATTGAAGCGCAGATCGTCTGGGGCCTGAACGGCACGGCCCACCTGGTGAAAAGCGGAACCGGCTATGCTGTCTCCTACGCGGCCGTCGCGGATTCCGCAGGATCCGTCAACACGACCGCGGTCGGCAAGGGCAACTTCTGGACCTATGTCCCGCTCCTGCTCGGTCAGGCGCTCCCGCCAGATGCGGGCGTGGACTTGTCGGCTGCCGGTTATCCCCAATCCTATATGCCGGGAACAAATAATGCTCCCAAACGCATGAACTACGAGGCCGCTTATGGCTGGTTCGCCGCCTATGGGGTTCCGATCACACCGTACGATGATCTGATGCGCAAGAACGCCTATCCCATGATGCGCCTCTCTGCCAGCAACGGAAACACGCGGGTCGCCATGGCGGACATTGTGCTGCCCGTCTCGGATGAGATGGACTGCCGCCTCTGTCACGCCTCCGGTTCCGGTCCGGCGGCCCTGCCGCCTGCCGGCTGGGTGTGGAATCCGAACCCGACACGCGACTATCGCCTCAACATCCTGCGCCTTCACGATGCGATCCGGTATCAAGAAATGCCTACCCAGTACGCCGTCATTCTCGCTGCGAGAGGGTTCACGACGAACGGCCTGTATTCCTCTGTGGTCAAGCACGGCCAACCGGTCTTCTGCGCTGCCTGCCACCTTTCCGAAGCCGTACCGGGCACGGGGTATGCCGGCGTTCCGCCTCTGACGACCGCCGTGCATGGTCTGCACGCCTCGGTCACCGACCCCATCAGCCACCTGACGCTCGAGTCCAGCAGCAACCGCTCCTCCTGTTACCGCTGCCATCCCGGTTCAGACACGCGCTGCCTGCGAGGCGTCATGGGCACCGCTGTGGCCTCGAACGGCGATTTGGCGATGCAATGCCAGAGTTGTCACGGCGTCATGAGCGTGGTCGGCAACCCCGGCCGTACCGGCTGGCTCAACGAGCCGACCTGCCAAAGTTGCCACAGTGGCGACGCGGTTAGCAACAACGGCCAGATCCGCTATACCTCCTCCTTCACGAACGGCAACTACCGCGTCGCTGTTAATCAACGTTTTGCGACGAACACCAACGCGCCTGCCGCAGGGCTCTCTCTTTTCCGGTTCTCGCGCGGACACGGAGGCCTCTACTGCTCCGCCTGCCACGGCTCAACGCACGCGGAATTCCCCAGCGCCTTCGCTAACGACAATGCGACGAGCTTGCAGTTCCAGGGCCACGAGGGCATGCTCTCCGAATGCACCCAATGCCATAAGTCCAGTCCATCTACCGTAAGCGGCGGACCGCACGGCTTGCACCCTATCGGCGTCCCATGGATTAACGGTCACCAGACTCCCGGGAAGACCCCTGCGAACTGCACGGCCTGTCACGGCGCGGACCAGCGCGGCACGGTGCTCTCTCGGTCTCAGTTGGGTTGGTCTGTCTCGGTCTTTGACCGTCAGTATACCTACAACTTCTTCCGCGGCCAGCAGATCGGCTGCTATACCTGCCACCAGGGGTCGGGAAATACTGACCATAATCCGAATCTCGCTCCGGTCGCGCAGAGCGTCAGCGCCAGTACGGGAATCAATACGCCGGTCGCCATTAGCTTGCCGGTTACGGATGCGAACCCGCTCGTATTCCGAATCGTCAAGCAGGCTTCCCACGGGCGTGTCGGCCTGTCCGGATCTTTGGCCACCTACTATCCGGATACAGCGTTTTCGGGCTCAGACACGTTCACGTTCGCGGCTTGGGATGGCTCGACGGACTCGAACCTCGGTTCCGCCACGGTGACGGTCGCAGGGGGATCGTGCAGTTACGTGATCACGCCCGGTTCGCAGACGTTCAGCGAACTGAGTCAGGTAGGCTCCGTCCAAGTCACGGCTGGAGCGGGTTGCGCCTGGACTGCGGCCAGCGAGAGCCAGTGGTTGAGCATCCTTTCTTCCGCCCTGCCAGGTTCTGGTTCCGGCACGGTCACCTACAGTTTGGACAGGAACGCCGGCAGCAACGTGAGGACCGGCACCCTCGCGATCGCCGGCATGGTGTTCACGGTGATCCAGGCGGGAGCGCCGGCCGACGCCAATGGCGACGGTCTGCCAGACGCGTGGCAGGTTCTCTATTTCGGAAGTGCCTCTTCAACCAATGCGGCGGCAGGGGCCGACCCGGATCACGACGGCATGAGCAACCTCAACGAGTACCTCGCCGGCACAGTCCCGAACAACGGCAACAGCGTCCTGAAGATCACCGCCTTCAGCGTGGTGTCTGCTGACCAGGCCTTCCAACTGGCGTTCCCCTCGCTCCTGCAGCGCTATTATCAGGTTCAGAGAACCTCCGATCTTCAGAACCCCGACTGGAGCGGCTATACGAACGCTGTTTTCGGCACGGGCACATCACTGCCGCTCCGAGGTCCCGTCACCACCAACGCGCCTCGCATGTTCTACCGTGTGCTGCTCGTCCAGTGAAGCGGTTTACGCTATGAAATGAACAGGCCTGCCGACGAGCGGCTCAGGCGGTCGATATACATGGCGACGTCGCCCTCTTCGATGCCGTCGATCAGCTCTTCGCTCTTGATCCCCATGAGATCCATGCTCATGGTGCAGACGACCAGATGCACGCCGCTGAGTTTCGCCTGCCCGATGAGTGCCGGAAGCGACATGACGTTCTTGAGTCTCATGATGCCTTTGATCATGGCCAGGCCCATGCCCGCTATATTCATCTTGGAGAGCGTGAGGCGGTCAGGCCCCTTTACGGCCTGCTTGAGCTGCAGGATGGGGCCGGGGCACTGCAGGCCGCAGGCGTCAACGGTTTTGACAAGTTTCACAGGGGTCTCCTTTCCCAGGGATCCCCACTGACCGTCACGACGCGATTCTTTGTAACCTTTTTTGACCTCACGGCTCTAATGTGAGTATAGACGAGACAGCCGGGAGGGTGCGCTTGTTGGCGCGGCTCAGAGCGGCGGGTGAGAATGCTGCGAATGAAAGGGGGGACGGGCCATGACTGTTCAATTAGTCGCCGGGGTAGTGGTTGGGGGGCTTCTGGGTTATGGGATGTACCGTTTTATCGGATGTTCCAGCGGAGCCTGTCCGATCACCTCCAACCCATGGATAAGCACGATCTACGGAATGTTTTTGGGCGGCATCGCGGCCGCGAGACTGTAACCCCTGACAAGGAGGATGGAAAATGACACGAGAGAAGTACGTACGCATCGTTGCCGGAGCTTTCGTCCTGGCGAGTGTAGCGCTTGGGCATTGGGTTCATCCGGGCTGGCTATTCTTTACAGCCTTCGTGGGGCTGAACCTGTTCCAGTCGGCTTTCACGGGTTTCTGTCCGCTGGAGTCCATCTTGCGCCGCTGCGGCGTGCCTTCGGCAGAGGAAAGCGGCAAACGCCGATCCTCTTGACGCGGCCAAAGGCATCTGTTATTAAGATCAAGGTAACGTATTCACATACGAACGCCGGAACTTATGCGCCATCCGATAACAAGGGAAAGCAGTATGAGACAGATGAACAGCCGTTTTGTGGCCTTTTCGAGCGGTATTGCCGTTCTTCTCGCAAGCCTGTCCGGCGTCCGGGCGACAACTTTGGATGAGTGCATCGGCTCGGCCCTCCTCAACAACCCCGACGTGCGCGCGGCCACTGAACGCGTGCAGTCGGCGCGCGCCGCCATACGGGAGGCGCAGTCGGCTTATTACCCGGTTATCGGGACTTCCGTTGGATATACCCTGACGGACAACCCTCCGCAGGCGTTCATGATGCTGCTGAACCAGCGCAATGTGTCGATGAAGTCCGATTTCAACAACCCGTCAGACACGGACAACCTTGCGGCGAGCCTCGGCGTCAAGTACCGCTTCCTTGACTTCGGCCGGCGCGGACTCGACACCCAGATGGCGCGTGACGGCGCGGAGATCTCGCGGCTGGTGTTGCAGGGGCTGCAGAATGATCTTGCCCATCAGGTAACAAGGGGCT
>CAYSXF010000124.1:0-8563 GCA_964434815.1 uncultured Lentisphaeraceae bacterium | reverse complement strand
TTTCTGCCTGTCTCGTGGGCTCGGAGATGTGTATAAGAGACAGGTGTTGGGCTTGGGCGCAATCTGTCATGCCCATGAGCCGGTCGATCCGGACCATCGGCACGCGTACACGCTCAGCATCGACGGGGATGCGACGCTGACGCTGGCGTGCGGATTGACCGTGCCGAAAATCAGAGATTCGCGCGGTTTCCCGCCTGCCTCCGTCGGCATCGGCCGTTCCAATCCCTCAGACGAGGACCTCTCCTATGCGTATCAGCTTTGGCGCGCCGACCAGTTTGTCGCCGCCTGGCGCGATCCGGCCACGAATGTCGTCACGCTTCTCCGAATGGCCTATCCTCTTCCGCGCGAAGACCGGCCCGGAACGATCCTTCCTGCGGACGTCTTCTATCGCGACACGCGCAGTCTCGCCGCTGCGGAATATCCCCATATCACGGTTGAGACCATTCAGGACTGGCTGAATGCTTATTATTGGGAAGGGGAGATTTCCCGTGCTGTTCCGGTGCTGCCCCGGCAGACCGCTTTTCAGGAGTGCCTCAAATTCAACGTGACGGAAAACGGCAAACCGCGGCTCGTCTATGTGTTTCGCCTGAAGGGTGGCAAGAAGGTCGAGCTTGAGCCGGAGGCCTGCTATGTGCTGGAAATTAAAGCGGAAAAGGAACTCGGCCGCGAGCATGAGAAGTTTGCGGAGCAATTCCTTGAAAACGTCGCGTTCGATCCCGCCGCCCACATGGCCGAGCGCGATTTTTGGAAAACGGAGTCGTTCGATTCTTTTGTGCGCGCCAACGCGGTCCGCGGGATCGCCAATCTCGCAGACGAATGGAAGGATTTCCAATATGGCGATTTTGTGCTCGTCGCCAACAACCCAGCCTGCTTCGATTCCGCAGAAGCCGATCTGCGAGACCTGCAGAACGTCTACAACCTCTTCCCGACCGTTCTCTATCCCTGCGGCCCGACGTCCGAGCGCTCTGTCTGTGTGATCCGCCTCTATGCCACCGCCTGGGAGTTCGAGGACTGTATGCCGAGGTCACGCAAGTGGGCGAACGGCGCCTATACGCCGAACAACAATGAGATCTTGCTTCGCGGGTGGTCGCACAAAGTGACCGTTCACGAGTCCGCCCATCAGTACATCCACCTCGCGAACGGACGGCGCGGCGTCTCGGAGTGGTTCAACGAGGGGTTTGCGTGCTATTTCAGCGGCTGCAAGGCGGACGGCAACCGGCTGGTGGCCGAACCCATCAACAGCGGCCACCTCCTCATTTCAATGATGAGGGACAACGAACTCAGCACGGTTGCCAAAGTCTTCACGGTGGAAGATTTCTACGAAGACAAAAAAATGTCGCAGAACGCGACGGATTCGAGCACGATCCTCAAGATCTCCAAGAACTACACCTCTTCCTGGGGCATCATCTTCTTTCTGCGCGAAGCGCCCGCCCGCTATCCCGGCAAGGGCTATGAAGCGATTATCCCCCTCTATTGGGAGACGCTTCAAAAAACCGGCGACCACAAGAAAGCCACGGAAATCGTGATGCACAACCTCACGATGCCCACCTTCCTTGCCGATTTCAGGGAGTTCTTTCTTACCCTCGAAGACGAGTACAAAAACCGTGAAAAAGGGAAGCGCAGAACGGATCCCAAATGCGACTGCGAGTATTGCCAGTTCCTTCGACGCACCCATCAGCCGTATCCTCCGGAGCTTTCGCTTGGCGACGAGCCCGCAGCATCCGCAACAAGTCCTGGTTCCAGTTCCTCAAAAACACGCACGCAAAAGGTTGGGGCTCAAGGCGAGTCCGCAGGCGCTTCGTATTCCCAAAAGGCCGCGTCTGCAAAACCCAAGGCATCCAGCGCATCGACGCGCGAAGCCGCCAAACTCAAGAAGTGGAACGCTGCTGTCGGCACGCTCGCGTTCATCGGTCTCCTTGTTGCGGGATGGCGTATTTTCTGGGGAAGAAAGCTCTTTGTGTGGGCGCTTCTGCTGTCGGCTGGGCAGCTATTCGGTGCAAGCGCAACCACCAACGACTACACCTACATCTACCGCGTGGTGGGCAATCAGGTGGAAATCTGCAATGAGTCCGCTTGCGCCGTCACGCCAGAGCCTGAAGGTCACTTATCTATCCCGGCGATGTTGGACGGCCACCCCGTCACCTCCATTGGCGACAACGCCTTTGTCCGCTGCACCAAGCTCACCTCTGTGACGCTTCCGGATTCCGTGATCGCCATCGGGGCCTACGCATTTGCCGAATGCCCGGCTTTGGCTTCCGTGGCGCTTCCCAAGTCGGTCGCGCTCGTCGGCGACGGCGCTTTTTATAGCTGCCATAAGCTGGCGTCCGTGACGCTCCCTGATTCGGTGGCCGCTATCGGCGAAGGCGCGTTCTTCCAGTGCTCCAGCCTCACGAACGTGACGCTTCCGGCCGCCGTGACCGCCATCGGCGACTGGACGTTCAGCCGCTGTTTCCGGCTGACATCCGTGACGATCAGCAACGCCGTCAGCACCATCGGGAACGATGCGTTCTCAGGCTGCGCAAGCCTGGCCTCCGTGACGATTCCCGATTCGGTCACCAATGTCGGAGACAGGGCCTTCAAGTGGTGCTCCGGCCTGAAAGCCGTGACAATCCCCTATTCCGTCGTCTCCCTTGGTCAGGAGGTGTTCGCCGGCTGCACAAGCCTGGACGCGGTGAGGCTCCCCCAATCCATCAGCGCCATCGGAGGCAGGGCCTTCGAATGGTGCTCCGCTTTGAAGACCATCGCGCTTCCCAATTCGGTGACCGCCATCGGTGACCGCGCCTTCTATGGGTGCCGCAGACTGACCGCTGTGACCATGCCCGATTCTGTCACCGCCATCGGAAGCTATGCGTTTGCCGGATGCCACGGCCTTGAGGATGTGGAGATCGGCCGTTCCGTGACCGTCGTCGGAAGTTATGCCTTTTACGAATGCTACGGGCTGACCTCCGTGACGATCCCCACATCCGTCGTTGCGATCAAAGGCTCTGCGTTCTCCCGCTGCGCCAAACTCTTTTCGGTGATGCTTCCCGATTCCGTAACCGCCATCGATGAGAACGTGTTCCGCGAGTGCACCGGACTGACCTCCGTGGTCATCCCTCCTTCTGTGAGAATCATCGAGGCAGGCGCGTTTGAGAAGTGTGAGTATCTGTCCTCCGTGACGATTCCCGATTCCGTAACCGCAGTCCGGGACTCGGCGTTCGCCGGTTGCGCACAGCTCAAGAAGGCGATCATCGGCAAGGCTGTTTCAAAAATCGGAAAAAGCGCGTTTGCCGGCTGTTCACGCTTAACGGAAGTGACCATTCCCACGTCCGTGACTGCGATCGGGGGCAAGGCCTTCGAAGGGTGCGAGCGATTGACCTCGGTCACGTTCGCCGGCAACGCGCCATCGTCCGCCGGCAAGGACATGTACGAGCTGACGCCGGACACGCTGACGAGCACTATCATGCCGGGCTCAAAGGGGTGGGGCGCCCACATCCCCGGCTTTTGGAAAGACAGGCCGGTCCGATATCAGGAGCCGAAGTCCGCTACTGAATAGCCGTGAATTAAGAATTGGCTTCCCTTCTGACGCGCTTCTTGGTTTCATTTGGATCATGCAAATCCGAGTTCTCTTGTGCTCCTGCGCGCTACTCGCGGGCTGCGCGACGCGCGCGACTGATCCGAACGCGCCGCGCGAGCTGCTGCCCGACCCGACCTACTCGAAGTGGCTCCAGATCCGCGGCCTCGGCAGGCCCGATGACGACGGCGGCGTGAAGGGTGTTTTCCGCACGGCTGACAAGGTCGGCGCGCCGGTCTGGACGATCGCCCAGTGGGCGTCGAAACACAGCCTCGCCGATCCCGCCGTCACGCGGCAGACGCCGCTCGGCAAGGACCGCTTCCAAATCGAGAACCTCTCCAAACGGGTCGTCGTGGACTGCCGGTGCGGCCAGATTGATCTCGGGATTTTCGCCTCGGCCTGCTATGACCACCCGCGTCAGCCGAACGAGTCCTGGCCGCACCTGCTGGTCCAAACCGCGCTGACGGACACCCGCTTCCCTTCGCACACATGCTACGTGCCGGACATCAAGCGCCTGGATGTCGCGATGTCGTGCCGCCTGGACTCGTTCGCCGACAAGCAGCCGGGCGCTGACCCCAAGCTGCATGCCGCCCAGTTCCAGCTCTTCCTGTATGTGCAGAACCTCACGCAGGGCGATGACGGCTTCGGCGATATGATCTGGTTCGGCATCCCCATCTTCGACAACCGGTATCCGGTCAAAGAGGAGAGCTATCAGCGCGACGGCGGCAAAGCCGACGCCTCCGGCAAGTTCATCTACTCGCTCCCCGGCAAGGCCTGCATTGCGGAAGGCCAGGGCTTCGTCAGGAACGGCCGCCTCCTTGCGGGAAAAGACGCGCGCTGGGTGGATGTCCACATCGACGTCGCGCCGTGGATCGCCTATGCCTACAAGCTCGCACGCAAGAACGGCTATCTTCCCACCACGGATTTTAAGGATCTCTACGTGAGCGGCCTCAACTTCGGCTGGGAGATGCCCGGAGCTTACGACGCCGTGATGCAGGTCCGCGGCTTCTCGCTGCGCGCCACGCCGAAGGCTCCGGCACCGTGACCAGTAGATCGCCCCCAGTCCTGCGCGGCTCGCGAGGACGCTCGCCCTCCAACGACCTCGAAGAACCGTTGAACCGTGAACCGCTCTAACCTCCCAAAACCATGACGATTCCCTATTGTTTGAACATCCATCCCGGCGAAGACCTGAGCGCCATCCGCGACGCGATCGAAAAACACGCGTTCGCCGTGAAGGCGCGCGTGAGCCCCGGCGCCCCCTATCCGCTTGGTCTGCGTCTCGCCGCCGCCGCCGCGAACGAACTCGCCGACCCCGCCGCGCTGGAGGACTTCCGCGACCTGCTTGCACGCAACAACCTCTTCGTCACCGGCATCAACGGTTTCCCCTACGGCACGTTCCACAACGCCGCCGTCAAGACCGCGGTCTACCAGCCCGACTGGTCCACGCCCGAGCGCCTGGCCTATACGGGGCGGCTCGCGACGATCCTCGCCGCGCTGCTCCCCGAAGGCCAGACCGGCAACATTTCGACGGTGCCGCTCGGGTACAAGGGAAGGGGGAAGAGAGTCATTGGTCAGTGGTCATTGGGAAATGAGCAGGAAGAAGGGGTCATTGGTCATTCGTCAGTGGTCAGCGGGAAGAGGGAAGAGGACGAACCCTGGAGGGCGAGCGTCCCCGCGAGCCGCGTTCCCGTCCGCCAGATCGCGGTGATGGCGGAGTTTCTGCACGACCTGAAATGCAAGACCGGGCGCGAGGTCGTGCTGGCGCTTGAGCCCGAGCCGGACTGCGTGCTGGAGGACACCGACGAGGTGATCGCCTGGTTCGAGGACGAATTGCTGACCGAGGGCAAACGCTGGCTGACGTTCCAGAACCGCCGCACGCCGGACGAGGCCGAGGCGCTGCTGCGCACGTACGTCGGGCTCTGCTTGGACACCTGCCATTTCGCCATCGAATTCGAAGACCCGCTCACCGCGCTGCGCCGCTTCGAAAGCGCCTGCATCCGCGTGGCGCGCATCCAGCTCAGCGCCGCCATCCGCACCACCGTCTGCGATGATGCCCTGAAGCGGCTCGCCGACTTCATCGATCCGGTGTATCTGCACCAGACCAAGATCCGTCTGCCGCGCGGCAGAATCCTGTCGCTTCCCGACTTGACTAAAGAGACGCTGAAGACCGCGCGCCAGCATGAAGGATGCGAGCTGCGCACGCATTTTCACGTGCCGCTTTTCTACGAGGGAGACGGCATGCTCGGCTCGACGCACACCGATCTCTCGCCCGAGTTCTTCGCGCACGTGGCCGCGCACGGCTATCCGCTGGAGATCGAGACCTACACCTTCAACGTGCTGCCGCCCGCGATCCGTCCTGCCGACGTTGTCGACAGTCTGGTCAAGGAGACGGAGTGGGTGTTGGAGCGGGTGTAGCGGCGGGCGCCGGCTTCACGTTCAGCTCGCCGATGACATCCAAGATGCGTGCCGACTCGAAGAAGCAAGGGTGCGTCTTGTCTTTCACCAGCTCCTTCATGAGCGGATTCTTGATCGATTCGGGACGGTTCAGCGCATCGCTGAAAATCGCGTCCAGAACTTCCGGATTCTCCGTCTTGTCGTAGAGGATGGCATAAAGTGCGGGGAACTGTTCGTCGGGAACGAGATTGAGCGAACGGTGGATCCCGTCCATCTGATCCTCTTTATCGAGTTTGTCGAACGCCTCTTTGACGCGCTTAGCCTGCTCCTCCACCGGCACGTCCTTCTGCTCGATGACCTGATCGACCAGCTTCTCCCATGTCGCGACCGCCTGCTCGCGCGGGGTCTTCTGCTCCGACGTCACCGCCTGCTGCGCGGCCGCCTTCGGTTCGACCGCCGCACGCTCCGCTTCAGCTTGGGCAGCCTCTGTTTGCGCGGCGGCTTTCGCCGCTGCCTTCGCACGCGCCTGCTCTTTTGTCCGCGCGGTCTTGGGAGCAGCCTTTTCTTGCGCGGCCGGTCGCTTCGCTTCTTTGACGCCGCCAGTTAGCGGCTCCGGCACCGCCGGCGTTGAGGGCCGCAACGTTAAGAACAGGATTACGCCAGCCAACAGCAGCAGTCCGGCGATCAACACTTTGTATCGATTCATGACTGCAGTTTACTCCGCTCAAGGAGCGGCGAAAAGCACGAAATCATACGACCAGTTGAAGCCATACGGCACCAGCTTGCCCTGCGGAGGGGCGGGGTATAGCGCTTTGTCCGCCGAGAGGAAGAAGCCGCGGCCCTCCACGCCATCCGCCTTATCGACGCGCTCGGGCGTCAGCACGCCCTCGAACGCGATGCTCTTGGACGTGTGCGTCGCGCCGTAGTCGTACCACGCGTTAAAGGTGCCACTGAAAATGCCGGTCGGGCGCGTCAGCGCGATTTTCAGGCCCACTGAATTGGTCGCGGAGTAATCCCAGACGTGATCCCTGTCGGGGTCAACCGGCGTGCCCGCCGGGGGTGCCGCGAGACCGGTCATGACGCCGAGCCTGTTGGTCGTGACGGTCAATGCGATCCCGTCCGGATTCCACCGGACCGAGTTGAAGCTGTTCGTACCTACGAAGAGTTTCGGGGATGGCATGAGGTCGTCATCGTATGTGCTGACCTCCAGCGTCTTGCTCAAATAGTAATCCCTCAAATTGCCGACCGTGTCGTACCGCCCGCCGTTTAGCCCGAGTGCCAGAGCGAACCCCGCGCCGTATTCCGCAGTCGCCTGCGGGTTGCGATTCTCCCACACGATGGAGGATGTGGATTCCGCTTGCAATAACACGGGTAAGCTTCCCGAGGGTTTGAGGAACTTCACAATGCCGAAAAATTGCCCGCCCTTATACGCCGCAGGTGCCGTGTAGAACACCGTGCTGATGCTTTGCATGCTTACGATCAGCGTCCCGCTCAGCGACAGGGCCGTGCCGTCGGCCAGTTTGCCGCCAGCCTTGATGCCGCCGGCCTTGTCTACTGTGAACGTCAGATACCCGCTGCCGCACCTGCCCTCGCACGGCAAGGTCGCCGTATAGTAGCCCGTGAAGTAGTTCGTGAGTATGGCAAGCATGCCCCCGTCCTTCCAGATATTGCGCCAGAGATAAACTTCGCCCTGGGTGTTCGTGCTCGTGTTCTCTCCGACTGCCAAACTTATGAACGCCTGCGTGACCAAATCGAAGGGCCCTTTTGAGCTGATGCTGAAGCTCAAGGGCAGCGACGCCTTCCCGGACTTCGCCTCGGTTTTGAATCTAAGCTCGTCGAAACCCGTCCCTGTCGGCACATAAGACGGCGCGCTGAAGGTGTAGTTTGTGCCTCCGCCCGAGCATTTGCCCGTAATCACGCCCTTCGCCGTGACGCTCATGGACGCTATTCCGGGATAATAATCCCATGTCGTTGTTTGCGGATTGTAGAAGCGGAGCGTCGCGGTCCCGTCGAACATCCCCTGGGCCCAGGCGGGCAGCGGGCTGACCGTCATGACGAAGGTCGCCGAGGGCGGCACCCTGTTCACGTTCTTCGCCGTGACGGTCACAAACCTGTTGGACACGGCCTCGGCCGGCACGCCCGTTAAGGACTTCGTCGCGGCATCGTACGCGAGGCCCGCGGGCAGGCCGGTCACCGTCACCGTGGGCAGGCTCTCGGAGAGGATCGACAGCGGCAGGCTGTACGCCACGCCGACCATCGCCTGCTGGGGGCCGGGGTCGCCGACGACCGGAGCGGCAATTTCCGCCGTCGGGCGGAAAAAGGCGGAGGCCGTCACATTCGCATTCGGCATCACCAATCTCCGCGTGGAGGCCTGCGAAGCGTCTTCCCAGTGCGTAAAGGTGTTGCTGACGGCGGGCTTGGCGATCAGGGTGACCAAGGCGCCCGGAGCGTAGAGCCCCGCGCCCGTCGCCGTGCCGCCTCCGCTCGGAACCAGAATCGAAAGGCGCGCCTTGACGGTCAGCGTCTGCTTCACCGGCGGGGCGGCTTTGAAATCGAAGCTGCCCGGCTGGCTCGCCGTGATCACGGCCGTGCCCGCGCCGACGATGCGGAGCATGC
>CAYSXF010000123.1:0-8576 GCA_964434815.1 uncultured Lentisphaeraceae bacterium | reverse complement strand
CGCAGTTTTCAACAATGCTGCACAAGTCTGGAATCACACGTTCTTCTGGCAGAGCATGCGGCCGGATGGCGGCGGCCGGCCGACCGCGCGGCTCAACGAGATAATCGAGAAAGCGTTCGGCACGTTCGAATCGTTTAAGAACGCTTTTATCGCCGCCGCCGTCGGCCAGTTCGGCAGCGGCAGCGTGTGGCTGGTCCAGGACGGCGACACCGTGATGATCACCAAGACAACGAATGCGGATACGCCCATCGCGAACGGCCAGAACGCGCTCCTGACGTGCGATGTGTGGGAGCACGCGTATTACCTCGACTACCAGAACCGCCGCAAAGACTTTGCTCAGAATTTTGTCGACCATCTGGCCAACTGGGACTTCGCAACCGCGAGAATGACATAACCGGCCAAGCGAGGCTAAACTGGAGAACCTTCATATGCCACCGATCATGAGCCGCGAAATCCGTCTGGGGTCCCGCCCGAAAGGCCGACCAAGGGCCGACCATTTCACACTGGCGACCGTTGCGCTGGACCCGCCGAAAAAAGGCCATGTGCTCGTGCGCAACAACTATCTGTCGATTGACCCCTGCCTCTTCTGCCGGATGCGCGGAGGCAAATCGGTTCAGCCCCCTTACGAGTTGGACAAACCGCTCGACGGCGGCGCGGTCGGAACCGTGGTCGAATCGCGCTCGGCCGCGTTCAAGCCCGGAGATGTGGTCATCTCCAACTACGGCTGGCGCGAATGGTTTGTGGCGCCTTCAAATGACTTACAGCCGGTCACGCGCGAGATTCACCCGATCTCGACCTATCTCGGCGTGCTCGGCCTGCACCGCGCATTCCCTTGGGCCAACGCGTACGTGGGGCATGCGAAAACGGGCGGGTTCCTCCTCGTTTCCGGCTCGGCGGAAGGGACTGGAAGCGTGGCGAGCCTGTTGGCGAAATTGCGCGGCTGCCGCATCATCGGCCCTGCGGGGTCGCGCGACATGCTCGCCTTCCTGCGGGAGGACTGCGGCTTCGACGTTGCCTTCGACTACCAGGCCGGGCCGATCCTTGAGCAACTCAATCACGAACCATTCCGTTTCGACGGCGCGCAGAACACGTCGCTCGAAGCCGCGCTCGGGGTTTGCATGGCAGATTCATTTGTGGCGAAGGCCACCCCCGGCGTCAGCGGCAACCGGTCTAATTTTCCTCTCCCCGTCTATTTCCTGTCGCAAGAAAAGGAGCTGGCTAGCTAACGCTCGGAGCGGCGCGGTTTCCCGCGCCGGCAAGAACGCGGGGATCTGCATGGACCCGAGAAATTTTCAAGTGACCATCGGCGGTCAGGCCGGACAGGGGCTCGTCACGCTCGGCGGGGCGCTGGCCCGCGCGCTCGTCCGTAGCGGATACCACATCGCCGTGACGCAGAGCTATATGTCGCGGGTCCGGGGTGGGCACAACACGTTCGCAATCCGTGCGGGCACAAGCTATGTCGGCGCGCCGCAAGAGGCTATCGACCTGCTCATCGCTCTTAACGATGAAACGGCCGAGTTGCACCGTGCCGCAGTGGCGCAGGCAGACGGCGTCGTTATCTTATCCTCCGCATCAGCCATAGTTGCCGGCCGCAGCCTGCGCGTGCCCTACAAAGAGTTGGCTGACAGCCGGCACGAGGACATGATCGCGCTCGGGGTGGCAGCCGCGCTCCTCGGTCTCGACCTCTCCCTTGTGAGCGGCATCGTCTCGTCCCTTTTTCAAGCCAAAGACGCGGCGTCAGCCCGCGTCAACAGCGCAGCGGTCACTGCTGGATACGAGTGGGGAAAACAGGCGCCACCCGCGCTCAACGTTTCTCTGCCCCCCGTCCGCGCGGCGGATATGAGGCTCATGCTGAACGGCAACGAAGCGCTGGCTCTGGGCGCGCTGGCCGCAGGCGTACGGTTCTGCGCGTTTTATCCCATGTCGCCATCCACCTCGGTCGTGCTCGAGCTTGCGAAACACGCCGACGTGATGGGCGTCGTCGTCGAGCAGGCCGAGGACGAAATCGCCGCGATCAACATGGCCCTCGGTGCCGCTTATGCGGGCGGCCGCAGCATGACCGCGACATCAGGCGGAGGCTTTGCGCTCATGGCGGAGGCCGTCAGCCTGGCGGCCGCGACAGAGATTCCCGTGGTGATCGTCGTCGCCCAGCGTCCCGGCCCCGCCACCGGGCTGCCCACGCGCACCGAACAGTCAGACTTGGAGTTCGTCCTGCACGCGGGCCACGGCGAATTCTCGCGAGCGCTCCTTACGCCCGGCACGGTGGAGGCCTGCTTCGAACTCATGCGCCGCGCGTTCACGCTCGCAGAGGCGAGCCAAAGCCCCGTGTTCGTGATGACGGACCAGTTCCTTGCCGACTCCTATCGCGACGTCTTGCCTTTCGACTTAATTGAACCGCCACTTCGCTCGCCCCCCGTGCCGGAACCTGTGCAAGACCCCTACCGCTCATACGCCCTCACGGCGTCCGGCGTCTCCCCCCGCTTGGTTCCCTGCGCCAGCGGGCACCTTGTGGTCGCCGACAGCCACGAGCACGCCGAAAGCGGGCATATCACCGAGGAACCGGCGCTGCGCACCCAGATGGTCGACAAACGGTTGCGGAAGCTCGACGTGCTGTCGGCAAACGTAGTGCCTCCCGAGTACGCGGGAAGCGACGCCCCGGAACTCCTGCTCGTCTCATGGGGCTCCTCTAAGGGTGCGGTCGCCGAAGCGGCCGCGCTGCTGAACGCCGTGGGACAGGACGTGGCCACCCTGCACTTCGACCAGGTGTGGCCTCTGGTTCCCTCGCAGTTCCTCGGCCGCCTGCAGGCCGCTCGCCACACGGTTTGCGTGGAAGGCAACGCGACGCGCCAATTCGCCCGGCTGCTCCGCAGGGAATCGGGCTTCCTGATCGGACGCTCCGTATGCCGCTACGATGGCCGCCCCTTCACATCCGAGTACATCGTGGAAAGGCTAAGCTATGAGTTATGAACCCGTCACCCTCGCTGACTACGGCGGCTTCGAGACGTCCTGGTGCCCGGGCTGCGGAAACTTCGCCATCTTGAGAGCCGTCAAGCAGGCCCTCGTGGCGGCTGGCCTCGCGCCGCATCAGGTCATTTTCGTGTCTGGAATCGGCCAGGCTGCCAAGGCCCCGCACTATCTGAGGGCCAATTTCTTCAACGGGCTTCACGGGCGGGCGCTGCCCGTGGCCACCGGCATCAAGCTCGCCAACCCAGCCTTGAAGGTGATCGTCGAAAGCGGCGACGGCTGCATGTACGGCGAGGGTGGCAACCACTTTCTGGCGGCGATCCGACGCAACATCAACCTCACGGTGCTGGTTCATAACAACCAGGTCTATGGCCTGACGAAGGGGCAGGCGAGCCCCACTTCGCAAGAGGGGTTCACTTCTAACGTTCAGCCGCACGGCGCGCAGTCCAGAGCGTTCAACCCCGTGGCCGTCGCGGTCGCCATGCGGGCGTCGTTCGTGGCGCGCGCTTTCTCAGGCCGGCACGACCACCTCGTTGAGGCGCTCCGGCGCGCGCTGGCGCACCCTGGGTTCGCGCTGGTCGACGTCCTTCAGCCCTGCCTTTCCTTCAACAAAATCAACACGTTCAAATGGTACAGCGACCGGTGTGTTGATCTGCCTCCGGAGTACGACCCGGGCGACTGGCGCAAGGCCATGGAAACGGCCGATATCTGGGGTGGACAAATCCCGACCGGAGTGCTCTATGAAGAGATGCGACCGACCTATGAGGACCGTCTCGCCAGTAGCGTGAAGTCGTCCACTCGGCCTTCCGCAAATAATCGCCGCGCTGCGCTGCAGGCGATCATGATGAGCCACGCCTGACAGGGCCTAAATAACGGGGAAGTCTCCCCATTTCGCAGAACCATGCATCCGGCTAGACTCCTTTCATGTTGCAGGATTACCGTCCCTATTCAGATCGGGCGGATCTCTTGTAAGACAGGGTGAAAGGAGTCGGCGGCCATGACACTAAGCAGGCGTTCATTTCTGGAGTATTGCGGGCTAAGTGCGGCAATCATCGGGCTAAGTTCGTCTAAGCTGGGATTTCTGGCCGAAGCGCTCGCCGCTCCCAACGCACCCTCGGTCATTTGGCTGCACGGCAGCTCATGCACGGGCGATTCGATCTCGCTTCTCAACCGGATCGCTGACGCGTTTCCGACCAGCGTGGCCGATGTGCTGACCGGTGCTGTGAATCTGGTTTTTCACGGCACGCTGATGACGCCCGCCGGCGATGCCGCCGTGTCGGAGTTGAAGCGGGTGTATGACAGCGGCAACTACGTGCTGGTGCTGGAGGGCGGAGTGCCCACGGCCTTCCACGGCGGGCCATGCATCGTCTACAGCCTGAACGGCGTGGAGACCACCTACATGCAGGCCGTGCAGGACATGTCGGCGAAAGCCTTGTCGATCGTCTGCGCCGGCACCTGTTCCTCGTTCGGCGGCATACCGGCCTCCGGCAGCAATCCCACTAGGGTCAGGAGCATCCACGAACTGACTGGGCGGACAACCATCAACATCTCGGGCTGCCCCGCGAACCCGGATTGGGTCATTTGGGCGATCGTCCAGTTGCTCACGGCCACGCCCGTCACGCTCGACGCCGACGGCCGTCCCACGGCACTCTACGCAACGCGTCTGTCAGGTGCGACAACTCCGGCGCTGGTCCATGACAAATGTCCCCGCAACAACCTGGTGAATGTGAACGCGCCGCCCGAGGCGACGAGCTTCACGAATTGCGACGGACGCTGCACGATGCAGCTCGGCTGCCGCGGCCCGTTCACCAAATCGCGTTGCGACGGCCAGTGGAACACCACCGCCACAGACCCCAACAACCCGCCCAATATGCGCTGGCGCAACAATTGGTGCATCGGCGTCAATGCGAACTGCATTGGCTGCGTGGAAAAAACCTTTCCGGGGCCCCAGTCTTTCTACGAGCCCTATGTGGTGTGATCACCCAATCTCATCATCGATTTAGCTCAACTCGGAATAAAGGAAACTGTGCTATGCCTATCCTTCTAGCTGCGATTGATCCCGTGACGCGCATCGAGGGCCACCTCAAAGTCGATATCGAGGTGGACACAGTCGGCGGCGTCCAGCAGGTGACCGGCGTTCGAACCTGCGGCACCCTGTTCCGAGGTTTTGAGAAAGTGCTGGAGGGACGCGACCCGCGCGACGCGCCACTCATCACGTCGCGCATTTGCGGCGTCTGCCCGACCTCCCACGCCCAAGCCGCCGTGCTGGCGCTCGAAAGCGCGTCCGGCAGAGGCGTTCCGGGCCCTGCCCGCATCCTGCGCAATCTCGTGCACGGCGCCTGTTACTTGGAATCGCACCTCCTGCACTTTTACCTGCTCTCCTTGCCTGACTACATTCAAGGGCTCGGCATGCCGCCGTGGACGCCTGGCTTCGAAATGGACCGCCGAGTGGACAAAGCCACCTCGGACCTGCTCACGGCGCACTATTTGGAGGCTATCGGCATGCGCCGCCGGTGCCACGAGATCGGCGCTCTCTTCGGCGGAAAGCTGCCGCACACGTCCTCCTTCATCGCCGGAGGCTTCACCGCAGTGCCGTCGCAGCCGAATCTTGACGCGTTCGCAACCGGCTTGGACGAGATCCTGAACTTCATCAACACCCGCTATCTGCCGGACGTTGAGAGGCTCTCCTCAATTTACAGCGATTATTTTTTTATCGGGCGCGGCTACGGCAATCTGCTGTCGTATGGCGTCTTCGAATTGGACAACACCAATATGACCAAGCTTGTCAAAGCGGGCCGCATTGTCAATGGCGCGGGCGCAGTCCAGCCGGTTAATGCGGCGGCCATCACCGAAGATGTAACCCATTCGTGGTACCGAGACGCGGATAACAATCTCAACCCGTCCGTCGGCGAAAGCAACGCGGAATACCCCAAGAGCGAAGCCTACTCCTGGCTCAAATCCCCGCGTTACAGCGGCGTCCCCTATGAGTGCGGCCCGCTGGCGCGCATGTGGGTCAACGGCGACTACACCAACGGGATATCCGCGATGGACCGCATCCGCGCCCGCGCCTATGAAGCTCTCAAAATCGCCACTGCAATGAAGTCGTGGCACTCCCAGATCCTAGCCGGAGACTCGACCTATAACGAAGACTGGCTGACGCCCCAAAGCGCGACGACCATGGGGCTCACCGAGGCCCCGCGCGGTGCGCTGGGCCACTGGTTGCAGATTGCCGACGGCAAGATCGCCCGCTACCAGGTCATCACGCCCACCTGCTGGACGATCTCCCCTGCCGACGGCGCCAACCAGCCCGGGCCGCTTGAGCAGGCGCTCTTCGGCACGCCGGTCGCGAACGTGAGCCATCCCGTCGAAGCGCTGCGCGTGATCCACTCGGTGGATCCGTGCCTCGATTGCGCCACCCATGTGATGTATGCGCGTGATGCGCAAACCCGATAGGCAGGTCAACATGAAAAATACACGCGCCCTGTTTCCTTTTCTGATAGCCGCCGCCTTGACCGGAACTCTGGGCAGTGCCCACGCTGCGAATACGGATGGAACCGTGACCTACTCGATGACGACACAGACCTACAGCGGCTCCTATGCGCCGAAAAGCGTTTCCGCCGTTTGGGTCGTCGACGGCAACGGTGTCTTCGTCAAAACCCTCTGCCGCCACGCCGTGACCCGCATCCAGTACCTCCTCAAGTGGATCGCCAGCCGCGGAACCTACACCGTGGTGGATGGGGTCACGTCAGCCACCCTTACAACCCAACCACAGACCCACGCCGTGACGTGGGACTGTCGCGGAACTAACGGGCTCATTGTGGCGGACGGAACTTACACCATCCGGGCCGAGTACACCAGCAACAACGGGCAAGGCCCCTACCTCTCAACCGTGTGCTCGTTCGTTAAAGGGAACACCGCCGTGTCGACCAACTACCCCGACTACAGCAACGCCTCAGGACAGTTCACCGGCATGACCCTGACCTACTCGCCGAAAGCCGATATCGGCATCTCCGCGCTCGGACCGAGTAGCGGCATTATCAATTCGAACGTCACCATCACCGTGACGGCAACCAACCTGACTATCAACCCCGCCACCTTCAGCGTGGCTGTGAGCAACCTCAACTCCGGCACCCTCATCGGCACGCTGCCTGTCACGGCGCTCCCCGGCAACGCCAGGACCAACCTGGCCTTCAATTGGAGCACGGCCGGTCTGGCGGTGAACCCGTATCTGATCAGCGCCGCTGCCTCGAAACTGCCCACGGAGACCAACACGGTCAATAATGTCTTAACCAACACCACCACCCTTTCCGCGCCGACGGCGAACAACATCGCCCTCGTAAGCCTCACGCCCGCCGCCGGCCTAGCCAACGCCAGTGTATCCGTGACCGTTCTCGTCACCAATGAAGTGTCCAACGCCACCCCCGCGTTTACCGTCGCTCTCAGCAACATGACGGCCGGAGCGACACTCATTGCCACGCGTGCGATCTTCGCGCTCGGCGGCTATGCTGGCACGAACGTGACCTTCGCGTGGAGCACCGCCGCATTGCCTGCCGGCACGTACCAATTGAAAGCCAGCGCAGGACCTCTCACCAACGAAACCGACATAACGGACAATTCGCTGACAGCCCCCATTGTTCTGCGCGACATCCTTCACGACGTGGCCGTCAGCTCCTTTTCTGTCGCAGCCATGATTCCGCCGAACGTCATCACCAACGTCATCGTCGCAGTCACTAACCGGGGCGACGTCAGCGAGACGTTCACCAATGCGCTCAGGGACATCACTGCCGCGCCGATCCTCGTCGGCACCCGCGTCGTCACCAATCTGGCGGCCTACGCAGTCACCAACGTGATATTCGCCTGGAACACCGCGACGAACGCCGGGTTCAAGGCTGGATTCCACACCCTGGAGGCCGGCACAGGCCCTGTGCCGGGCGAAACCAATCTCGTGAACAACACGAACCAGATCACCGTCATCGTGGCCAACGGCGTGACCACCAACGCGCTCGTGGCAATGAATGCGGTCTGGAAGTATGCGGACAAAGGGCTTGATATCACTGCGGCTCCGTGGCAGTCGGCTGACTATTACGACGGCTTCTGGTCGTCGGGCGCAGCACCGCTCGGTTATACGCTTCCGAATATCGCCACCGCCATCGGGTATGGCGGCGTCTCCAGCAACCGCTATACGACCACGTACTTCCGGCGTGAGTTCACCCTGGACCTCCCCCCGCTCTCGCTCACAGGCCGCCTCATGCGTGCCCATGGCGTGATCCTCTACCTGAACGGCACAGAGATCGCCCGTCAGAACATGCCGCCAGGCCCTGTGACCTATGCGTCCTTGGCAAGCAATACCGTGTCGGGAGCGGCGGCGACCAATTATTTCGGCTTCATCGTGCCGCCTGCCGCGATCGCCGTGGGGCGGAACCTACTCACCGCCGAACTGCACCTGTCGGCGGCCACCAACACCACGGCCGGATTCGCGCTGGAGCTCATATCCGTGAATCCGACGGTCCCATCCTCACCCTCCGTATCCGCCACCGCCGTTCAACCCGATGGCACCGTGCTTTCCGGCGACTCACTCGGGGTGCCTGTCTCTTATACACATCTCCGAGCCC
>CAYSXF010000122.1:0-8611 GCA_964434815.1 uncultured Lentisphaeraceae bacterium | reverse complement strand
CCTCTCTATTCGTCGGCAGCGTCAGATGTGTATAAGAGACAGCAGTTAAGCCCCAGACCGATCAGGTCGTCGAACAGCTCGTCGACGTCGCCGCAGGAATGGATCATCAGAAACTTGCCCGACTGGCGGACAGCCCTGTACATGCGCCGGAGCTGCGGCTTGATGTACTCGTCCCAGTATGGCTTGCCCATGATCAATCCGTGCTGCTGGCCCCAGTCGTCGCCGAAATAGACCGCGTCGATGTCAAACTTCAGCGCCTCTCGCACCTGGGCGATATTGTAGTCGGCGATAGCGGTGAACAGCGCGTGAACAAACTCGGGCTGATCCACGAAATCATACAGCAGGTTTTCCATGCCGCGCAAGGTCCAAGCCCGCTCGAACAGCGAAAAGCCGAGGCAGAAGACGCGGAAACGCTCCGGCTGCCTTGCGATCTTGTCCGGAATATCCTTAAAGAAACGCCGGTCCAGCGGATCGGGAAACATGTATCCCGCGAGCGTCGGCTCCGGCAAGACAAACCCTTCCACATTGCCGATGTCCTTGTCCACGCTGCGGTTCCAGACCACACCGAACACATCGCGAACCCGGTCGTTGCCGAGGTCGTCGAAAAAGCCGATGGCAGAGCCCAGTTCAAGGATATGGTTGTCCACCGCCTCTTCTGCCGCGTCCGCACCGCCATAGTGGTGGCAGAGCAGTTCCCACGGCTCCTGCGTGAACTGAAAATGCCACGGCACATAGGGAGGCCGCTGACCGGCAATAACACTTCTGACAACGTCACGTTGGGTCATGGTCTCATTCTCCAAATTGAATCTCGCCATCGGCATTGATATGGATGCGGAGCAATGCGGGCCGCTCGCGGAAAGGCGCCAGCGGGTCGTTGCCAAAGAAAGTGGACCACCACTTGCCTTCCGCGTCTTCGAACAAAACATTGTGTCCTCCACACGGAACGGCCAAATACCGGTTGCCGTAGGGCCCATAGACCGAGTCGGAACTGGCCGCCATGCAGTCGTACTCCTTTTGGCCTTGCCGCTCGTTGAACTCCGCACCGATCAGATGGTAGCGCCCGCCAATTTTCGTGAGGAAAGCCCCCTCAAACCCGACATGCGCCGCATTGGCAGGCTTGAGCAGGCGCGGCGCTTCAGCCAGCCCCGTCAGGTCGTCCTTGAGTCGCGCAACCTGGCCGTTCTGCCAGACAAAATATATTTTTCCGTCATCGTCAGCAAACAGAGACGCATCGATTCCGCCGGTCAACGGCCCGTCCGGCTTCATGTCTTCATAGGGGCCGTCAGCCTTGCCGGTTTTGCTTCGCAGGATGCCGGTTCCTCCCGTGTTGACACAGTAGGCGATCCAGAATGTGCCTTTGAAGTAGTGCAGTTCCGGCGCCCAGATCGCACGCTTTTCGTCCTGAAGCTTCTGCCAAGTGGCATCCTTCGCGAAGCTCCAGACAAAGCCCAGCGGCGCCCAGGCTACGAGATCTTTGGATTTCCAGACGCGGATGCCGTCGTTGGTCTTCCACCATGTCGGATGGCCGGTGGTTCCGGTCATATAATAGGTGCCATCCGGCCCCAGACACACGCTGGTGTCGCGCACTGGGAAATCGAACAGCGGCTTCACATCCGGCACGCGCGCATCCGGCACGCGTGAGTCGCCGCTGACAGCGAGTCCGACATCGATATACTGCCCGCCTGTCGTTTGCTGGCAATGCACGGCCATCACGTTCTTGCCTGCCCGCAGCACCGCGAGCGCTTCAGCCTGAACGGGAAATTGTTCATAAGCCGTGGTCCAGCCGGGCAGCTCCGCTGCGAGCACCCCGTTCAGATAGACGGTGGCGTCTTCATCGTAGTGAGCGAGCAGACGCGGGCTGTCGAGTTTTGTGCTGGCGAGCGTGTACGCGCGGCGTAGCCAGATGTCTTTGCTTTTCCAATCTGTGCGCACCACCGCTCCCGGCGTGCCGGCGGTGCCGAAGCCCGCAGGCCCCTCTTTCCACGCCGTGTCATCGAAAGCGGGCTTCATCCAGTCATCGGCCGGCTTTTCCAAGGTGTAGCGCCACACGACCGGCTCCTTGCGGGCGGTTGGCACAAGCTCTTTCGGGGGGCCGAACACCGTGGCCTTGAAAGGCGCCCACTCGCCGGGCACCTTCTGCGCCAGCCCGGCCCAACGCTTCCACGTCTGCGCGTCTGCCAGCAGTTTGACGAAAACGCCGCCGACGACCGACCGCGCCTGAAAGCCCCTCATTTTCCCCGTCGTCGTGACAAACCAGTCGCTGAGCGGCACGCGGCTGGGCGTCTCCTGCGCGTAGCGGAAGACCGGCTCGAACAGCGCCTGAAAATCCGCCGGATTGCGGGCCGGGGCGATGCTCCACACATTCCAGTCGATGAGAGAAGTGTCCGTGCGGTTGTCCACGGGCAGCCCGTATTTATTCTGGGCCTTGAGGTACCAGGCGATCTCGGCGTCGCCGACCTCGTCGGGGAACAGCTTCGTGCCCAGCACGCGGTCCCAGATGAGGTTATGCTTCATCGCCCAGGTTCCGGGCTTGCCATAGGCGAGGAGCGTATGGCCGTCACCCTTGGAGAGCGCCTGCCATTTCGCGGCGTAATCGCGGGCGACTCCCATATACTTTCTCGCCCGATCAGACTCGCCGAGCATCTCGCACATCTGCGCATAGCCGCCGATGCCGATGATCGCCTTGAGCGCAAGATTGGAAGAGCGCGGCATGTGGCCGAACATGTCGGCGGAGCAGAGCTGGTTCTGCGGATCGAGTCCCTCCGCGACGCAGTAGTCGGCCCACTTCGTCAACTGTGGCCAATAGCGTTTCGCAAAATCGGCGTGCCCTTCAGCCTTGGCCAGTGCCGCCAGCATGATGAGCATGTTGCCGGACTCCTCCAGAGGCATGCGGCCGCCATCCCCGCCGCCCATGCCGTAAACTTGACCAATTGCAAAGGGATACGTGCCCAAATCGTGCGGCGCATACGGATAGGGCCATTTCGGCGAGGCCGCGTAATCGAGAACCGGAACCAGCATCGCCCGGGTCAGCGCGGGGCTGAATACGAGGAAGAACGGCGCCTGCGGGAACAGCACGTCCACCGTGCTGACGCATCCGTTGGAGTGGTTCTCCTTGGGAAACAGCAGCGGCATGCCTTTCGAGTCGGCTGCCAGTTTGTTGCCAGCGTACGTTTGCCTGTACGCCAGCGCGCACAGCGCCGCATACTTCTCGCCGCCGGCCCTCGCCAGATCAACCATGAGCGCTTCGTCGAAAGCCGAACAGCGCTTGACCAGAGACGCGTAGTCTTTCGCCGCGGCGTTGAGCAGGTCCGCCGCCCCCCATCCGCTGCGGCGCCAATAGGGGCGCAGCCGCTCATCGAAATACCGGATCGAGTAGAGGTCGTCATAGGCGAGCATCGCGTGACAAGCGGCCGGCTGCTCCGCAACCTGTCCCAGATCGAAACGCACGACCCCGTCCTCCACGATCTGCGAGCGCGAATCTGCGGGCGCAGCGAGATAGGCGTAGCCCCAGTCGATACGCAGGTCGTCGCCCCGGCGCGCGAGCACGCGCTGCGTTTTCGAGCCTACCCGCGCCACAACCAAACCGTCTACTTGCGGGCGATCCCAGACCACCTCTTGCTGGGGCGTGTCCACTGCCAGCAGGCCGCTGCACCCGAAGTCAATCTGCACGGCGTGCGGCTTGCCGTCAGCCGAAGCGACCTCCCACGTCACGTAGGTCACCGGCCGCGACAGCACGTCGAGGTCAGACGGCAGGGCCGGAGTGAGGAACGTCAGAACGAGCGATATTTTTGCGCTACCGAAACGATAAACCGTGCGCGTCGGAAACACCCGCACCTCTGTCTGGGGCAACGCGGGAGCACTGGCCGGAGCGACGCCCATGACGCGGAAGACCTGTCCGTCGATACGCAGCACGCTGTTGAGCGGCTGCGGCTTGCCGGTCCAGTGCGTCGTTTGACAATCTGTCAGCCGATCCGCCTGTGACCAGACGCTGAAGTACGGATCGTGGGCGACCAGCGGCACAGCAGGCGGCCGCAGGCGGACACCTTCGTCTGCACCGCTCGGCAAACTCAATAGCAGGCTGCACAAAACTCCCGCGCACAGGCTCGTTTTTCTCATCCCGTTCCACTCCTACTTAAAGAATCATACCAATCAATCGTGTTCTTATGATAATCCCTATTTTCCACACATTTCAAACTCGCCATTGACTAAAACTAATACTATATTGTCGATATGAATGAAAAAGGGGTTTGATTGTGATAAAACAAATCCAACCTGCTTACGAGTTGGTGCCCCGAGACGAGTCCGCCTCGTTCGCCGTGCGCGAATTCAGGCTCCCTCGTTTCACCTCGCCTTGGCACTTGCACCCGGAGATCGAACTGACACTCATCGTGTCCGGCACAGGCACACGCTTTATCGGCGATAGCGTCGCCGCCTTCCGACCGAAAGACCTTGCCCTGATCGGCGCAAACACGCCTCACTACTGGCGCAGCGCTGATCACTCCGCCTCAGAGGCACACTCGATCATCATCCAGTTCCGCGAGGACTGCCTAGGCGCCGATTTCTTCCGGCGTCCCGAAATGAGCGACGTTCTGCGCCTGCTGACGCATGCGCGGCGTGGGGTCGCCTTCCCGCCCGACGTCCGCAACGAAATGGCTGGCCGCATGACGGCCTTGCTTGGACTGCGCGGAGCGGAGCGGGTCGCCGCGTTCGTTGCCGTCCTTGCCCGGCTGGCGCGTGTCCGCCGGATCCAATCGCTCTCAGGAGAGAGCTTTCTCAACGCGGCCGATTTCTCAGGACATGACCATGTTCAGCGCGCCTGCCGTTACGCCTTAGACCATCTTGCCGGTTCGGTCCGGCTTGCGGACGCCGCGAAGGCCGCCGCGCTTTCGCCCGAGACGCTCTGCCGCCTGTTCAAGCGCGCCACAGGTAAAACGTTCTTCGACTTCGTCAACGACGCCCGGATCGGGCATGCCTGCGTGCAACTGATCGAAACCGACAGCGGCATTGGAGAGATCGCCTTCGCCTCCGGCTTCAACACCTTGGCTAATTTCAACCGCCGGTTCCGCGAGCGGAAGCACATGACTCCGCGCGAATTCCGCGCCCTGTTCCGCAAAGGAAACGGCCTTCCCACGTCTTAGAGGCGAGTCCGTTGATGAGAGCGGGCGCGGCGCGTCAAAGAAAGCCCGCTCGTTTCGGCAGGCGGGCTGATCTTTCCGGTTTCGCACCGCAGAAGTTGACTGTACCCTTTGCGCGCGCATATAATTGCGACAAAGCGAGGGTTGAACATGTCCTTTCGGTTTCGCAGCGGTTTCTGTCGAATAGGAGTCGGTTTCAGTGTGTGGTTAAGCGGCTGCCTACTATGGGCCGGACTGACACCCCGACAAGAGAAGGCGGAGTACTTCCGCCTGATCGATTTCAGCAACTCCTCCATGCTCAGCCACAATGCGGGCTTTTCCAGCGTCCGGACGCAAGTGACCAACGCGGCCGCTCTCCCGTCTGACGATCAGGCTCTGGCCGTCTATGCGTCCGCCATGACGAACCTTCTGGCAAACCTCCCCGCGCACAATTACTCCTGCGGACGGGCGCGGGTGCTTTCGGATACGGCCGCTTTCACCACCAATTTCTTTTCTTGGATCGATTTGGACCATCCCGGTCTCGAGTCCGTCAAAGCGAATGTTTCGGCTACTAATTTTCCGGCCGCGCTAGCAGCGTGGCGCGACTACACGGTCAACAAATTCCGTCTGCTCGATAGCCCGCAGCTCTATCAGCAAAGCTATAAAAGTTCCGCGCGCCAGCAGAACATCGCCAGCCTGCTGCTGGGTGAAAAGACATACAGCCAGTACCTTTCCGACGGAACGAACACGTATGGGGGAGTCGATTTCTATGAGATCTACGGCATGTCCGGCGAACCCGGCACCATCGGGCCGATCTCGTGGACGAACCAGCCGCCGACGCCGGACACGTCACTCGACTCTCTATACTCCTACTATCAGTTTTTCATCGCCAGCCCGCTGCTCTACCGGTATTGGTGCGGCAACATCGTGGCCAACGGGACGAACGTCACGCTGACGAGCAACGGCACGCTGGTCACCGCCCGATTTAAGGCTCCGCACGGACTGACAGACGGCGACTACGTGTATGTGTCCAGCGCCTCGCCCGCCGCCTATAACGGCCTGTTCAGGATCGCCGTGACAGGCCCGACAAACGCCACCTATACCGCGCTGTCAGCCCCGGGCACCTCGCCCGCCACCGGCTCCAGCCTCGCCGTGGCGCACTCCCGACAGCCGAAGCCCGTCCAGAAGTGGTTCGAGGTCCTCAGCGATTTCGCCACGCGCCAGAAGAATATGGTTTCCGCGCTGCAGCTCGTGGAAAACACGGCCCTGCAACCCCTGTACCGCACGGTCTACAGTGCGAGCGATTGGAGTGTGACTGCGGGCCCGGCCCTCGGGCAGGGCGACCGTCTCCGCGAGTTGCTCGCAGCCCTCGCCATCTTCTCTAAGCTGTTGCCAGAAGACGTGCCGGCGCAACGGGACTGGAACGCGGCCGTTCAGGATCCGGTCGCCACGCTTCCGGCCTCCGACGCCACGCAAGTGATCCCATCCGAGCCCATGGCCCGTATCTCCCTGTCGCTGATGGCCGATAACACCGAGGCTTTGATGCTGGCCTACTTCCGCGTCGGCATGTTCCCCAACCAGCGGCTGAACGGCTTGCTCTCGCTCTATCTCGCAGCCAGTTTCTTCGACGAGTTCAAAGCAGCGCCCGAACTGCTGCGCCAGACCGATGCCGCGCTGTCCGACTTCGCCAACACGATGTTCTATCCCGACGGCCCCATGCTGGAGCGCTCGCCCAACTACAATGAGGGGGACGCCGACAAGATCCGCACGCTCCTCGGACTCGCGGGCACCAACGCCACGCCGGGCGTCCAGTTGCTCGCCGCGAAGCTCGCGGTCTATGAGCGGATCGTCGCGTTCATGCAGACCCCGCTCGGCGGCCAGCCGCGGATGGCGAGCTACGGCGGGCGAAACACGCCTGACTTTTGGAAGAACAGTTCCGCCCTTGTCCAGTCGCGCAGCAGCCTTCTGTCCTCCGTCGCCAAGAACGCGGACAACACCGCGACCAACCTCTATCTGGGTTTGCTCGACAGCGGCCTGCCGGTGCCTCCGGCAACCTCCACAGCCTTCCCCTACGCCGGCTATTACATGATGCGCAACGGGTGGAGCAGCCGGGCGCATTACCTCTACTTCGCCAACAGCCCGCCAGGCAACGGCCATGCCCAGATGGACCATAACGGCATCCAGGTCTGCGCGTTCGGACGGAGCCTGCTCTCCACCGCCGGACCGCCGCCTTATGGGCCCACTTTTGTGGATACCAGCCAGGCCGGCGACTACACAGGTTTCGCTTTGTACCAAGGCGAGGGATCCTCTTTCAAGGTGAACACCGTTGCAGTGGACGGCCGCTCGCAAAACGAGAGCCGCATCAGGAACGCCACCGTGACAACCAACACGATGCCCGGCGCGTGGTTCACCTCACGGGACTTCGATTATGTCGAGGGCTCCTATAGCGCCGGCTACGGCAAAGGAGACAATAGCTGGTGGATATCCGTGTACGACGCCTTCACCAACTCGTCCGCCACGGTCACCGCTGTGACGCACACACGCAGCGTGATGTTCCTGCGCACCCCCGGGCTCTGGGTCGTCACCGACGTGCTCGCCGCCACCGACACGGCCATGCACGATTACCGCCAGATCTGGAATTTCCCGGCATTCTCGGCCGCGACCGGCCCGACTTACGGCTTCACGACAAATGAGGTCGTCGCCGACGAGGCGGCCCACCAGGTCCGTACGATGGACGCCGACGGCCCCAATATCCGCCTTTACCACCTCGGGCCGCAGGCGGTGAAGTACGAAACCTACAGCGGATGCCGCACCCCCTACCTCGGCTGGACCGGCACCGATATTGGCGGACTGCGCCTGCCGGCCGCGAACATCCATGCGGTCTGGAAGGGCGTCGGCACACAGATGCTCGTCACCGTGATCGCGCCGAGCGACACCGGCGCAGGCAGCCCCGTCACAGACATCCGCACCAACGCCAGCAGCGCCACCGCCGTCGACCTCGAACTCAGCCTCGCCAACGGCCACACCCTGCGGATTGTCCAGGGGCTGCGGCCGCAAACGCTGACGGTCGGCAACCAGAGCATCTCAGCCAACACGCTCATCGCCGATGCCGCGCCCAGCGGCCTGCAATACGGACTGGCCTTGGCCGCAACAGGGCTCACGCAGACCAACTTCAGCTTCAGCGCCTCCCCCACGAACTTCACGCCCCTCGCCGCCATCAGCCATCCGACGAATTTCAACTGGACAGCCGACAGCGACTGGAAGCTGCCCTCCACCGCATCCCCGCAAAACACGCCGCCCGGAATAGCCGCCATTCCGGACCAGCGCGTCGCGTTCAACACCGGCGCCATCGCCATCCCGTTCTTCGTCTCTGACCCCGAAAGCCAGGCGACAAACCTCACGGTCATCGGGCGCTCGTCGGATCAGGCGCTCCTGCCCGATGCCAGCATCGCTGTCTCTTATACACATCTCCGAGCCCACGAGACAGGCAGAAATCT
>CAYSXF010000121.1:0-8620 GCA_964434815.1 uncultured Lentisphaeraceae bacterium | reverse complement strand
TACACCTCTCTATTCGTCGGCAGCGTCAGATGTGTATAAGAGACAGGTCGCAGACTGTGTGGCGTGCCGGCTATGTTCAATATCGTATTGTAGTACGATATTGACAGCAGAACGCCGTGCAACCTGAGATACTGTTTACAGACAGTAGAAGACCGGATGCAGGAAACCTGAATGAAAGAGGAAGTCATGAGATCTTGGAGAGGGTGCGTAACGGGTGTGTTCGCTGCGGATACGGCAGATGGGCCGGCAACAAAAGTGGATTTGAAAAGGGAGATGGCATGACGACTGGCGAGAACCTGCGACGGGCGATCCTGTTCGAGAAGCCCGACTGGATTCCCATGGAGTTCCACATCAACGGGGCGTGCTGGAATCATTATCCGCACGACGCCCTTCAGGAACTGATGGTCGAGCATCCCCTGCTCTTTCCCGGCTACCGGCCGGTAGAGAAGGTCGTGCCACACCTCTCTCCCGTGCAGCGCAAGGATCAGCCCTACATGGATCCTTGGGGCTGCGTGTGGGAAACCCTGGAGCACGGCTTTACCGGGGCGGTCCACACGCACCCCCTCGCGGACTGGGCGGCATTCGACGCCTACGTCCCACCCGATCCGCAAGTGACCAACGGGCTCGTGCCCATCGACTGGAACGCGGAAGCGGAACGGCTTCGAGCCGCAAAGGCATCCGGCGACCTTGCCGCGGCCTACCTTCGGCATGGCCACACCTTCCTTCAACTCTGCGACATCCGCGGCTACGAGAACCTGATGTTCGACATGGTGGACGAAGAGCCGCGCCTATGGAGGCTCATCGAAATGCTCGAGACGTTCAACCTGGCTCTGATCCGGCGCTACATCGAGCTGGGCGCCAACTTCATCGCCTACCCGGAAGATCTTGGCATGCAGGTGGGCCCCATGCTCTCGCCGGACCACTTCCGCAAGTACATCAAGCCGTCGTACCAACGGATGATGCAGCCGGCGCGCGACAAGGGGCTCATCGTGCACATGCACTCCGACGGCGACATCCGCGACCTGGTGGATGACCTGATCGGCGACGGCGTGCAGGTGATGAACCTGCAGGATCTTGTAAACGGCATCGGCTGGATTCGGGAGCATGTGAAGGGCCGCGTCTGCATCGACCTCGATGTGGATCGCCAGGACATTGTCCCGTACGGGACGCCGGAACAGATCGATGCGTTGATTCGTGAGGAGGTGGAGAAACTCGGCTCCCCCGAAGGCGGCCTGACGATGATCCACGGTATGTACCCGGGCGCGCCCCTGGAAAACGCGAAGGCGCTGATGGATGCCATGGAACGCTATGCCGGTTTTTATTCGTAACGCCCCTCTGCTCAACAAGGTAAGACAAGGAGCACTCAATGCGAAATTTAGTTTATGTTTGGACACTCTCGCTCGCGCTTTCCGCACACGCCGACTTCACCATTCGCGTCGATGAGATGGCGCAGAACTATACCATCGTTGACTCCTGCAAACCTGTCCTGACCTACAACTACGGGATCGTGCCGGTGCCTGAAGGTATTACGGGGATATATGCAGTCCCCCGCGGCGATTATGTCCACCCCCTCTACGGACCGAACGGTGAAGTCCTGACCGCGGACTACCAGAAGGATCATCCCCACCATCGCGGCATCTACTGGGCCTGGCCAGAGGTGACCTACAAGGGCGAGAAACGCGACCTGCATGCCTTGCAAGGCGTCTTTGCGCGCCCCGTGCGCATCGTCCGCCAGGAAGCAAGCAAGGATGGTGCGCTCATCGAGGCGGAAAATGTATGGAAATGGGGTGACACCGAAGAGATCGTACGGGAGCATGCCACCATCTCCGTCATGCCAGCCAAGGACGGACTGCGCATCATTGATTTCCAGTTCCGGCTGGAAGGGCTTAAGCCGGATGTTACCATTGCACGTCGGCAACAACATGCGTATGGAGGCTTTAATGTCCGGATGTCTAGCCGTAAGGATCAACAGATCACCAAGCACATCGGCAATGCCGCCCAATTCCCTCAGGAATCCTGGGCTGAACTGGTCGGCATTCCGCCCGAAGGCAAGGAACCTATTGGCGTCTTCCTGCTCCAGAAACCCAGCAATCCCCTCTATCCTGGCGACTGGGTGGACTTTCCGAATCTGAACTGGCTTCAACCCACCTTTCCCTCAAAAGGTATGGCCTTTACCCTAACGCCCGGCAAGCCGATCGAATTAGCGTATCGGCTCATTATTCGAGGCGGCGCAGGCCTCAAGACAGATCCCGCGACGCTCTTCGCCTCGTATGCAAAAGCGGGTCCAGATCCGCTTGCCGCCGTCGTCCAGTACAAGCTCGGGGAGAGTCGCCTTGCGTTGACAGCGTTTGAAGAGGGCATCAAGACCACATCCTCCGCTCAGCGTCAAGCCGTTGAACAGCGACTGCTCACATTGCTTGCTGGATCCCCCTCCCCAGACTTTAAACGCTGGGCGTGTCGACAACTCCTGCTCGTCGGAAGTGCGGCATCCATTCCGGTTGTCACCCCTTACCTCAAGGAAGAGGGGTGGATGGAGGCGTGCGACGTATTACTTGCTTTGCCAAGTAAACAGGGCATCACAGCCCTACTCCAAGCACTCCCCACGCTTGACACCGAACGACGCGCCACCCTAATCCACGCTGTGGGATTAACTCAAGCGCAGAGCGCGTTCCCAGCACTGGTGAAATATGTGAGTGATGCCGATATCCAAACAAGCTCAGCCGCCTTGCTTGCGCTTTCAAAAATTCAAGACGCCTCCGCTGCCGATGCATTGTTGATGCTGAAGCCAACAAGCAATACGTCCATCCGCATCATCGAAGCCAAGCTTGCCAATGCGACTCTTCAGAAGGCGAGCAACCCTAAAAAGGCAAAGGCACTTTATGCATCTGTGTACAACGATGCTACGGCAGCCTCCCTCTATCACGCAGCAGCCCTCGTCGGGTTGACCGCCTTGAATCCCGGTGAGATGTCAACGACCGCCGTGAATGCACTCTATAATAAAGATGTTTACCTCCGTCACGCAGCCATTACAGCATTGGGGTTACTCGAAAAATCCACATGTGAAGATCTTCGCACGTCTTTCAAGACGTTCCCCAAAGAAACCCAACTCGCCATTCTCTCGCTCTGGGCGAAGCGGAATATCAATTCGGCAGAACCGGAAGTCCTTGCTTGCCTCACGTCTCCAGATAACGAGCTAAAACTGGCTGCCGTCGTTGCCTTACGAAATATGGGAACAGCCACAGCCATACCTGAACTCTTGGCTATTGCTGCGGAAGGCGGTCCCCTTGCAAAAGAAACAGAGTCCACCCTGCAACAAATCCCAGGAGAGGCAGTGGTAAAGGCCTTAAAGAAAACAGCACTCGAAAAGGATACACCGCAAGCAACTGTAGCCGTCAAAACACTTGCTGCACGCATGGATCCTGGCTGTATCTCTTTCCTCCTTGACGTGGTTGCAGGACCTGACATAAAGAAATCCGAAATCGCCTTGACCACGATTAAAAACCAGGCGACTGCAGAGACCCTCCCTCAACTGCAAAAACTCCTCCTCGAAAAGCCAGACCTGAAAGAGAACTTGGCTCAAGCCGTCATCGCGATCTGTAAGCGGCAACAAAATCCGAGGGTTCATCTCTCTGAGTTCCTGACAACCTCCATCAAGACGGAGATTGAGCAACAGCTCAAGCTCCTAGGAACAAAGAATCTCGCAACGGGCAAGCGCATCACCTCCTCCCATACCTGCCAAGGTGCGCAGAAGCCAGAACTTGCCATTGATGGTAATCCTGACACCTTTTGGAGTTGCTCGTTTTCACCGTCGTGGATACAAGTCGACTTGGAAACACCGACACCTGTTTCACGTATCAAGATTGTCAATGTTGTGGATGGCAAACGATATTATCAGTATCGTGTCGAAGTTTCAGTAGACGCTAAGCAATGGACGTGCATCGGCGACATGAGCCAGAATACAACTCCCGCCACAAAGGAGGGTGTGACCCATGATTTCAAGGAAGTCACGGTCCAATATGTTCGTGTGACCATGCTCAAGAACAGCGCCAATCCAGGCATGCATATTTCGGAACTCAACATCTACTGAGAAACGAAATAAGGAGGAAAGCATGAAACGACTCACACTAAACCGCCGTCATTTTTTACAAGGCATACTCGCCACGGCAACCGCACCCATTATTATTCCAGGAAGTGCATTAGGACTTGATAGCGCGATCGCGCCCAGCAATCGCATCACCATGGGACTCATCGGTGTCGGAGCCCGCATGGGCGGAGTCTGGGGCGCTTTTAAAAACTGTAAGGAGATTCAGGGCATTGCCGTGTGCGACGTCTGGGAAGCCAATCGCGAAATCTATCGGAAGAACATTAATCTGCAACCCCAAGACACCTACGTCGATTTCCGTGAACTCCTAGCGCGTTCGGACATTGATACCGTTGCGATCGCGAGCCCAGACCACTGGCACATCCCGATGTCAGTTGCCGCGATTAAGGCAGGCAAAGATGTCTACTGTGAAAAACCCCTTTGCAACACAATTCAAGAAGGCCGCGCGCTCGTCAACGTCGCGACGCAATACGGCGCGGTCTTCCAGCACGGCACCCAACTGCACTCCTCCTCCGGAACGCGCCGTGCCTGTGAACTGGTGCGGAACGGCCGGATCGGAAAGATCAAAGAAATCCGAATCGGATCACCTGCTGGCTTTGCTACGGGACACCATGCCGAGCAACCGATTCCAAAGGGTTTGAACTATGATCTCTGGCTAGGGCCTGCTCCCTACAGGCCTTACACTTTCTCACGGGTTTTCAGAGATCCCACTATCAAGTTACCCGGCTGGTATTTTGTCTCGGATTACAGCAAAGCGGGCTGGATCGCTGGGTATGGCGTGCATGACCTGGACATCGCGCAATGGGCGATTGGTATGGAACGCACCGGCCCTGTCTCTATCGAAGGACAAGGTGTCTATCCAAAGGATGGCCTCTTCGATACAGTGACCACCTTCAAGATCGTTTACGAATATGCCAACGGCATCCGCATCGTCCTGACCAACACGGACATCAATCCGCATGGCGTGACCTTTGAAGGCGAAAAAGGGACGGTCTTCACCCGTGGCGGCATCGATGCCAATCCGAAATCGCTCTTGCGCGAGGTCATCGGTCCGAACGAAAACCACCTCTATCAGACGACCAACCACGCACAAAACTTCGTCGATTGCGTCCGTAGCCGTGCAGAAACCATCACCCCGCCAGAGATCGCCCACCGCGCCACCAGCACCGCGCTTCTCGGCGGCATCGCCTGTCAGCTCGGACGGAAATTGAAGTGGAATCCAGAAACTGAACAATTTATCAACGACGACACCGCCAACAGCCTCCTGCGCTGTTCCATGCGCGCACCGTGGCAGGTCTAGGCCCAAAAAACCATGAAAACCTTACAACTAATCTGTATCACAGCGGCATCCCTTTCCATTGCGCTCGGCGGGGGGAAACCCCAAGCGCCAGCAACTCTCTCCGTGAAAATTTTTCTTCGGGGAGGACAGTCGAACATGGCGGGGATCGGCAAAGCCGCAGACTTAACACCAACCTACTGCGAACCGTTTTCTACGGTCAAGATATGGAGTAACACGTGGCACCCCCTCTCGTACAAGATCGTTACGAAGCAGGGGAGCTTCGGCCCTGAAATTTCGTTTGGACATAGCATCGCTGCATGCTTGCCAGCCGATGATACGGCTGGCTTGATCGAGATCGGCAAGTGGTTCGCAAAATAATACACTGAAACCGTCAGCAAAGAAGCACGGACAAACAAATGAACATCCCTCTCTATGTCATGCTCAGCGTGATGATGGGTCTGCAGTACGCGATCTGGGGCGCGTGGTCGCCTGTCCTGGCATCGCGCCTGCTCGGCCCGATGAAGTTCAATGGCAAGCAGACCGGATGGATTTACGGAACGCTACCCTTGGCCTGTATTGTAGCGCCCCTGATCTCGGGGCAGATTGCCGACAAGCACGTCAATACGGAAATTATTCTGGCCGCCTGCCACCTGGCCGGTGCGGTGCTGCTGTTTCTTGCGGCGAGACAGCAGACCTTTGGCCGCCTGCTAGCCGTCATGCTCGGCTATTCGTTCTGCTATGCGGCGACGTTGCCGCTCGTCAATTCCCTGATGTTCACGCATGCGACTGCCGGGACGGGCATCAATGTCGGCCACGTCTTCATGTGGGCGCCAATCGCCTGGGCCTTGGCAGGATATGGGCTGACGGGATGGCGCTGGAAGTTTAAGACAGGTGACAAGGGGGTGGACTGCCTGTATCTGGGCGCCGCCTTATCGCTCATAATGGCGGCGTTCTGTTTTTTTCTTCCGACCACCGCGCCAGCGAATCAGGGTACGGCTCCGATTCTCGAAGCACTGTCCATGCTCAAGCAAAGCAATTTTCTGGTCTTTGTTTTGGTGTCCATGTCCATTGCGGGGATGATGCAGTTTTATTTTCTGGGTACCGCGCCCTTCTTGCAAAGCATCGGCATTTCCAATCGGAACGTGCCCGCGACCATGGCGATTGCACAGGCGGTGCAAACCATCGCCACGTTCGTTGCACTGGGTCTTTTCACAACCAGGTTCGGGTTCAAGAACACCTTACTCATCGGCGCAGCGTGCTGGGCGCTGATGTATGGCGTCTACGCGCTGGCCCGGCCGCGCTGGCTGATCGTGGTCGCCCAGTCGCTGCATGGTTTGGCCTACGTTTTTTTCATCATTGCCGGACAGATGCTGGCCAACACGTTGGCCAGCGCTGAGATGCGCAGTTCCATGCAGGCGCTTATTTTCGCAGCGACCACAGGCGTGGGGCTATTCCTCGGCACGCAGCTTGCGGGTGGAGTCATGGACCGGTTCAAACGGGAGGATGGCTTTCAGTGGTCAACGATCTTCGTTGTGCCTTGCGCGATCACACTGGTTTTTATACTTGTTTTCTGGCTGATGTTTGAATAGGAGTTGTTTATGAGCAAGAAGCTTGGCGTACTGATCTTAGGCGGCGGCTGGGTATCCTCGCAGCACCTCGCGGCATTTCAGAAGAATCCGAACACAGAAATCGTCGGCATTTGCGGCATCCCGCTAGCCAACGCGCAAAAATGCGCGGCAACGGCCGGGCTCGATATTCCGTGCATCGATGATTACCTGAAGGCCTTGCAGTTTCCCGGCGTGGACATCGTCTCGATCGGCACACCACAGGAGTTCCATGCGCAGCAGACAATCGAGGCGGCACGTGCAGGCAAGCATATCCTCATTGAGAAACCGGTTGCCCAGACGCCGCAAGAGCTGAAAGCCATGCAGGAGGCCGTCCACGCCGCAGGCGTCAAGACGGTCGCAGGGTTCGTCCTGCGCTGGAACCCTCTCTTCCAGCACATTAAGAAACTCTCTGCCCAGGGCACCTTCGGCGAACTATATCGCGTCGAGACCGACTATCAGAGTTATCAAGGCGACTGGTGGGGCGGCTATACGACAGGGCGTACCGTTGCAAAGGGCGGCAGCGCGATGCTGGTCGCGGGGTGCCATGCCGTGGACACCCTGCGCTGGTTCGCAGGTACAGGAGAGCACGAAGCCGCGACCCCCGTCGAAGTCTTTGCCTACAGGGGAGGCAAGCGGCTGGGGAAGACGACGCAATACAACCCCTACTCCTTTGACTGGCACGAAGGCGAAGCGCTGGAGTATCCGGGCGTGGAGATGATCCTTGTGAAGTTCTCGAATGGCGTGCTCGGACGCGTGAGCGTAGATTTCGAGTGCATCCAATCCTACTCTTTCCCCATCCGTCTCTTTGGGGACAGGGGGACGGTCAAGGACAACCGCATCTTGTGCCCGCTAAAGTCAAAAGAATGGGAAACACTGACCGACATCGGGCCTGAAAGCTCGGACGTCAAGCACCATCCCTTCCAGGCGGAGATCAACCATCTCGTCGAGTGCATCCTGACGGACAAGGAATCACACTGTAACCTCGACGATGCGGCACTCACTCACAACATTATATTTGCCGCGCAGACCTGCTATCAGACAGGCAAGCCTGCACGTATCCCTTCATAAATTGAAAACGAGTGATCGACAATGCCTTCTTTTCAGCGTGCTTGACATCCTGCGCCGTTTTTTGGCATGTTCCAGCCATGAACGTGGCGCTTATTATTTGGTTCGGCTGAAGCGACTACGATGAATAATGCACTCCCGCACTTCTCCACTTCCCTATCACCCCCTTGCGGTGGTACGCTTGCCGTCGCCCAAGCGCGCCCAGAGATTCATGCGCCACGCGAGCGCCCAGCCGTTGCTGTCGTCGCCGCGCGCGTCCAGGAACTTCCTGCACGCATCGCCAGCTCCGGCGTGATCCACGGACCGCCGCTCGACGACCATCACGCCCGTGATCTGGACAACATTCGTGGCCCCGGAGGCGAAGGTCAGGCCGCCCACCGTCAACGCACCGACCCGGTTGTCCTTTAACACACCTTCACAAAATCAACCTTGAGCAGCGCTGCGAGCTTCTCGATCTTGCCCGCGATATGCCCCACGCCGATCGCGCAGTGATGCGCCGGGCCGGCCTTGCTCCACGTGTTCATGAACGCCTTGGCCCCGATGGCGAAGCGGTAGCGGCTGTTGGTG
>CAYSXF010000120.1:2558-8671 GCA_964434815.1 uncultured Lentisphaeraceae bacterium | reverse complement strand
CGTTCTCTCCGGCGTGAACACCAATACGGGGAAAACGGTGATCAGCGGCGGGAAGCTGAGCCTTGCGGACGAAACCGGCTTGGGCGGTAACCCCGGCAGTTATGCGGCGGACCAGCTCACGCTCAACGGCGGCACGCTGCTCGGCACGGCGACCTTCGCGATCGACGACGCCAACCGCGGCGTGACCGTCGGCGCTTCGGGAGGCACCTTCGAGATCGATCCGTCCTCTGTCACCGTCACGGTCGCCAAGGTCGTTTCAGGCAGCACCACGCTGAATAAGGCCGGTCCGGGCACGCTGCTGCTTACCGCCACGAACGTCTTCAGCGGCGTGGCGGCGGTCAGCGGCGGCACGCTGGCGCTTGGGCAGGTGGACGCCCTGAAGAACGCCACGCTCGATATGGGGCTCGCCGGCTCGCAGTCCCTTTTGCTCGCGCTCACGGGCCCCGTCAGCTACAACATCGGAACCATCCGCGGCACCAACGCGCTGAACCTCGGCGCCAACACCCTCAACGTCGGCGCGAACAATCAGGCGGGCACTTACTTCGGCGCGGTCAGCGGCAGCCGCGGGATCACCAAAGTGGGAACCGGCACGTTTACTCTTGCCGGCACGAACAGCTACCTCGGGCTGACGGCAGTGGGCGGCGGTATCCTGGAGATTGCCAAACCAGCCGCGCTGTATGCCGGCAACACGGCGCTGTGGACTGCGAACAACATCGTGGTGAGCAACGGCGCAACGCTGGCCTTCAATGTCGGCGGTGCGGGCGAGTTCGCTTCGTCGGATCTCGATATTCTCAAAGATGTGGGCTCCGTCACGGGCGGCTTCAGGAACGGCTCCTTCCTGGGCCTCGACACCACGAACGCGGTGGGCGGCTCGTTCACGTATTCCGGCAACATCGGCAATCCGGGCGGCAACGCCCTGAGCGTGCAGAAGTTCGGCGAGAACACGCTGGTGCTTGGCGGCGCGAACACCTACACCGGCGCAACGTGGCTCACGGCGGGAACGCTGAGCATCAACACGTTCACCAACGGCGGCATCGCCAGCCCGCTCGGGGCCTCGCCCTCGAATGCGGTCAATTTGGTCTTCAACGGCGGCACCTTGCGCTACACGGGGCCGACGGCGGCTTCCGACCGTTTCTTCACCATCAACAACAACATGACGGCCATGTTCGACGTGACGCAACCGTCTACCACGCAGACGATCGTTCGCATTTTGGGTAGTGTTTTGCCCAGCGGTTGCTCGATCGGCAAACGCGGCGCGGGTACGCTCGCTATCGGCTATGACGGCCCCGGCGGTTCGGGCGGCTCCTATGTCACCTCCATCTCTTCCTTCACCATCGAGCAGGGCGGTCTGATTGCGGTCGCAAGTGACACGCCTCAGATCAATGCTGGACGCCTGACCGCGCAGGGCACGGCGGTCACCCTCGGAGACGGCGTGTTCGTGGGCCTGGTGATGACGCTTTCGGACTGGTCGACCGGCACACAACAGGCGCTCAAATACACCGGCACCAACGCGACGGCGACACTGGCCAGCCTGACCTTTCAAGGGCCCACCAATAATGTGGTTGCGAATCTGAAGATCTTTGACATCAACGACGGCGCGGCCGATATCGACCTCCAGTTGAACAGCAACATCCCCATCTGGCCGGATAACGCGGGTGGCGCGAACAAGGGGCTCTCCGACTTCCGCAAGGACGGCGGCGGCACGGTCAAACTCTTGGGGACAGCCTCGACATACCGCGGCATGACGGCGATCCGCAACGGCCGCGTCATCGTTGTGGGCAATGTGATCAGCAACGCGATCGGCCCCTTGGGCACTAACGTCACGGCCGTGCAGTTGGGCGACGCAGGCACCGCATCCAACAATGTTGTGACCCTGGCCGTGGACGGCGGGTCCTTCACCTTTGCGCGCGGCCTTTACGTGTATCCCTACACCAACGGGGCCAGCGCGGTGTTCGCGGGCCTCTCCACCAACAGCCTTCTGCTGAGCGGCGATGTTACGCTGAGCAACACGCTCCAGCTGGCGTCGGCCGCGACCGGCACCAACGCGCTGATCGTCACAGGTGCCCTGAGCGGCCCCGGCGGTCTGACGACGACCGGTGCGGTGGTGCTGGCGGCCGCCAACACCTATACGGGCACAACCACCGTGGCCAGCGGCACGCTGCGCCTCGCGGCCTCCGACCGCATCGCTGACGCGAGCGCGTTGCGCCTTCTGGGCGGCGCCTTCGCCACGGCGGGGTTCAGCGAGACGCTGGGCACGCTGGACGTGGACGGCGCGGCAACGCTCGACTTCGGCAGCGGCAGCAGCGTGGTCCGCTTCGCCGCGAGCGCGGGACAGACCTGGGACGGAACCTTAACGATCCGCAACTGGTCCGGCTCCAAGAACGGCGGCGGCACTGACCAGCTCTTCGTCGGAAGCTCAGCGGCCGGACTGACGGCGACTCAGCTCGGAAAGATAATTCCGCCATCAGGCTACACGGTGGCGCAACTGCCGACGGGCGAAGTGGTCATGCGGCCGAAAGGGTCGCTCCTCTTTGTCAAATAGGCGAAGGGCAGGACTCGTGAGTGCGGACGCAAGCGGAATGAGACAGTGACTGTTGTGAAGCGGAACACCGTTATTTTTCTGCTGTGGCTGACCCTTGCCTCTTCCGCCGCGTCCGCGCCGATCCGCAATGTCATTCTGTGCATCGGCGACGGCATGGGGCCGGGGCAAGTGGCTGCGGCCCGTTGCTTTGCGGGGACGAACCTCGTGTTTGAGGAGTTCCCTTATCAGAGCCGGGTGACGACGGTTGCGGCGGGCGGAGCACTAACCGATTCAGCGGCCGCGGCGACTGCTTTGGCGACGGGGCACAAGGCGGACGACGGGGTGATCAGCCTGGCCATTCCGGGCGACGGAAGGGAGTTGGAGACGCTCTTGGAGTATTTCAGCAAGCTGGACAAAAGCACCGGCCTGGTGACCACTTCGTACTTGACCGACGCTACGCCCGCCGGGTTCGGCGCGCACGAGACCAGCCGCTACAACCAGCCCCAAATCGCAAACGACTACCTTTGGCAGACGCGGCCGAACGTCCTGTTCGGCGGCGGCGGCGACGGACTGTATGCCGCCGACGCGCAGGCCGCAGGCTACCGGGTCGTGACCGACGCCGCATCGCTAGCCGCGCTGCAGGGCGGGGCCGGCGGGCATGTGGCCGGACTGTTCGGCGCGGGCCCGCTGCCTTACGTGTACGACGGTCTCGGCGACATGCCGAGCCTGTTGCAGATGACCGAGACGGCGCTAGCCATTCTGGGCAAAGACCCTGACGGGTTCTTCCTGATGGTGGAGGGCGGTCGCATCGATCACGCCTGCCACGCCAACGACCTACCGCGCTGTGTGCCCGAAACGCTGGCGTTCGATGAGGCGGTGCGCGCGATTGCCGCTTGGGCGAAGAACCGCACCGACACGCTCGTGCTGGTGACCGCCGACCACGAGACGGGCGGGCTGACCGTGCTCACCGACAATGGCGCAGGCGCTCTGCCGGAGGTGGAGTGGACGACGGGAGGCCATACGTTCACTCCGGTCAACGTTTATGGGATCGGCGTGAACGCCAGCCTTGTGACGCAGGCCGTCGACAATGTGGATATCCACGGGATCGCACTCAGTGCGGGACTGATGCCGGCCGTGGGTGTCGGCGTCGAATGGGCCACGCAGGGATTGACCCTCACACAGTGGGCCGTCAGCAGCGGTGACGTGTGCCGCGTGGAGTACACACCTACGCTCAAGCCGCTCGCGTGGCAGCCGTGCGGCGTGGTCACGGCCGGCAGCACGCGCGTCTCGTTCGTGACCACGAACACAACGGCGTGTCCGCAAGGGTTCTACCGGATGATCTCAACGGGCACGGACGGGAAATAACGCGGCATGGGCCTCACGGCCCTGGAGAAGCGGGCTGATCCAGACCGGCTACCGCCTTTTCTCCCACGAGTAACCGCAAGGCACATTCGGCGCGACGAGGTCGCGCTCTTCTAGGTCGCGCGGATCGATGGGGAAATGGCGGCAGTTCGGCAGCCGGTAGACGGAGTAGAGCCTGCACGTCGATTGGCCGTCTTTGTGAAGGTGCAGGGCGCCGCATTTATTGGCGACTAAGTGGCAGCAGACGCCACAACGCTCGCACTCGCCCTTGCGCTGGGCCAGGCTCTCGCGCACATAGCCGGGCCGGAACACGTTCAGGAAAAATCTTCGGATAACGCCCCTAAGCAGGATCACGCGGATCAATAGCGTCTGGGGCTTAAACGATATCTGTTGTTCTGGTATGCTCATAGCAAGAGGAGCAACCGCCAAACCACGGGATCATTCCTCTGCCGCATATCGTAAACGCGGCGGGGTCTGTGAGGCAAGCGGATTTGTGCGGTTAGCAGAAAGGAAATAGGAGATAGGCGCTGATTCCGGTTGAACCGAAAAGAGGATGCGCGTAAAATAAAGCTGTCAGGAAGCGACAGAGGAGGTGCGAATGAAAGGTTTTTCAATCCGTTCCATGCGGCCCGAGGACCGGTGGCAGGTGGCCGAACTGATCTGCATGTCCACCAACTACTGGTATCAGGCACACGGCTTTCCGATGATTTTTGCGGCGGGCCCGCAGAGCACGGTCTTTCACTTCGACACGTACAACACGCTGGAGGGCAGCTCTGGGATTGTCGCGGTCGACGCCGAAACCGACCACCTCATCGGCTCCTGCTTCCAGCACGTGCGCCCCACGCATGTCTCCTTGGGCATCATGAACGTGCACCCCAACCACGCCCGCCGCGGCGTGGCAGGCGCGCTGTTGAAGCAGATTGTCGAAGCCGCAGAGAACGCCGGCAAGCCGGTGAGGCTCGTCTCCAGCGCCATGAACCTCGATTCGTACTCGCTCTACAACCGCGCGGGTTTCACGACGTTCGCCGTCTACCAGGATATGACGCTGCGCGTGCCGCAGGACGGTTTCAAGGAGCCGCACGCGGCTTCCTCACGGGTGCGTCCGGCCAAGCCCGCGGATCTCGACGCGATCATCGATCTGGAGCGCGAGGTGGCGCACATCGAACGTCCGGGCGACTACAAGCACTTCATCGGCTGCGGCAACGGCCATTGGCACATCTCGGTTTGCGAAGGGGCTAAAGATCGTTCGCAGCTCGACGGTGTGCTGGTGTCGTGCCTCCATCCGGCATGCAACATGATCGGCCCCGGCGCCATGCGCACCAGCGAGGCGGCGATCGCGCTGCTGCAAGCGGAGCTGAACGTCAACGCGGGCCGCGCGCCGGTCTTTCTGCTGCCGGTCACGGAAACCGCTCTTGTCCGGCAGGCCTACGCGTGGGGGGCCCGCAACTGCGAGCTGCATTTCGCCCAAATCCGCGACGGTCTGCATTCGCGGGTCAACGGCATCGCGATGCCCACCTTCATGCCCGAGTCCAACTAGGGCGGGTCACGCGCCGGTGGAGCCGAAGCCGCCCGCGCCGCGGTCGGTTTCGGATACCTCCGCCACTTCGGCCGTGACGGCGTGGAGCACGGGCGCGATCACCATCTGGGCGATGCGCATTCCCGGCTGCACGCGAAACGGTTCGTGGCCGAGGTTGATCAGGATGACGCCCACTTCGCCGCGGTAGCCCTCGTCGATCGTGCCAGGCGTGTTGAGCAGGGTGACGCCGTTTTTCAGCGCGAGCCCGCTGCGCGGCCGCATCTGAGCTTCGGTGCCGGGCGGCAGCTCCATCAGGAGCCCGGTTCTGACCAGTTTGCGCTCGCCCGGCTGGAGCGTCGCCTCCTCGCAGGCGCACACATCCATGCCGGCATCGCCCGGACGCGCATAAGCGGGGAGCACGGCCGCAGGGTTGATCTTTTTGAAATTGACTGTCATAAGGAGAGATGTCAGCCGACACGGATCTTTGCGGCGGCGGGCCACGGCACCTGTGACGCGCCGCTTCCGGCGACGATGCAGAGGTCGGCCTGAACGTCGGAGCGGATATTCGCGAGGTTGGCGGAGTCGAAACCGTCGCCTGTGCGGGCCGCGTTGACGTCGAACCAGACGGCCTTCTTGCCGGCGGCGCGCAGGGCCGCGTCGAGTGCGGCCACGAGGGGCTTCCACGGCGCGGCGGCGGGGCCGTCGAGCAGCACC
>CAYSXF010000120.1:0-2548 GCA_964434815.1 uncultured Lentisphaeraceae bacterium | reverse complement strand
CAGCACCTGCTTGTGCCCTTTCACGTGGGCGAGCAGCGCGTCGAAACCGGCGAAGCCAGCGGGCAGGACGCCGGGCGTTACGGCTGCGGGATCGACCAGCGTCAGGGCCAGGGCAGCACCGTAGATGGGGGCTTGCTCGCCGAGCTCGCACGGCTTGACGGCGACAGGGCGCGACAGGCGCTTGGCCAGTCCGGCTTCGAGTGCGGGCACGTAGAGATCCCAGTCGCGGGCGATGTTGCCGCCGATCACAAAGGCGTCCGCGCCGAATTTCTCGAGCCACGGGGCAACGCACTCGGCGAGGTTTTCGCCGAACGTCCGGTAGATCTGCATGGCGGCTGCGTCACCTTTCAGTGCCGCGTGGGCGATTTCCTTGCCGCCTGCGATGGCCTGCCCGGTCAGGCGCTGCCACTCGGCCACAAGCCAGCGCGTGGAAAAGAAGTCGTCCGCGATGCCGGTCTTATAGGGCACATGCCAGAGCTCGCCGTCGGGCGGGACATCGTCGCCCTTGGTCTGGGGCCGTCCGTCCTTGAGGAACGACGCGCCGAAGCCGGTGCCAAGGGTGACCACCACGGGGCGCTTGAAACCTTTGGCGCCGCCGCGGAAGTACTCGCCGAGGGCGAAGCAGGCGGCGTCGTTATTGAATACGACCGGCTTAGAGACGGAGCCGAGCGCGTTGCCGAGGTACTGGCGGAAGTTGACGCCGAACATCTGCTCGTACTTGTTCTGGTGCGGGGTGATGCGGCAGACGCCCTCCTCGTAGGTGAAGGGGCCGGGAATAGCGAGGCCCACGCCCAGGACGGACTCCGGGCCGGCCTTCGCGGCACAGCGGCGGATGGCCTGCTCGAATACGTCGAGGATCGCGGTGGGGTGGGTATGCGTGTCGAGGTGCTCGCGGACGGTGCTGCCGGGCAGCATTTCAAAGGTGGTGGAATCGACCAGGTCCAGCGTGATGTGCGAGCCGCCGACGTCGATGCCAAGATAGTAACGCTTCATGGATGCCCTCCGTGCAAATGAAAACGCCTCCTCCGGATACCGGAAGAGGCGCTGAAGAAAAAGCTCTTATTCGTAGCGATTCATAAACCCGCTCGGGAGCGGCATGGTGCCCTCCCAACTGGCAGGCGCAGACCATGGCATGTCGGTTTCCAACGGCCTGTCGGACATGCAGCCCGCTGCGAACAACAGCACCAGCAGGGCTGCCAGGCAGAGGATCCCGTTTACGGACTTAGAAAAAGACCACATCGCCCTTCTCCACAGTGGCCTGCTGCCAGTCGTTGAGGATGTCGGCGACTACCAGATTCTTGCCTCGCACAGCCTGACGCAGTTTGATACGGGTGACGAATTCGCCGGCGGCGCTCTGGCGGCCTGTGCGGCGCACGTTCATTTCGAGCTGAGGGAGCTGGCCCTGGCGGTCCGCGCCGAGCAGTTCGACCATGGCGTCGTTGGAAAGCTCGATGATGACGAACTTGAGCTCGTCGTTGGCTTCGATGACCTTGCCCTTCACGCCGGCGGTGACCGGGGTCGTCGATACGCCATTCCCCTGGTCGGCGGCTGCGTTCGAGGCCTTGCCCGACATGCGCTTCTTCAGCTCCTCATTCGTTTCCTTGGCCTTGGCGAGCTGGTCGGTGAGGGTGACCACGCTCTCGTTCAGTTTCTCGGCCTCGCTCTTGGCCTCCGCGGTCTCGGCGGCGAGCTCCTTCTTCTCGGCGGTCAGCTTGGTGACGCGGGCTTCCAGGGTCTCTTTTTCAGCCTGGAGCGCAGTGAGCTGTTCGTGGGTCGCCTTCAGCTCTTTCTTCGTCGCGCGCCCGTCGGTCTTCAGCTTGTTGATCTCGGTGACCGCGGCGGTGATCTGCTCGCGGATCTTGGCGAGCGCGGCGCGCGTCTTATTCAGCGTCGCCAACTGCGCCTTCGCGCGGTCGAAGAGCTGGTCAAGCAGCTCCTGCATCGTTCCAGGGCCCTTGGTGGCCGGCTTGTTGTCGAGCGTGTCGTTGACCGGCTTGCCATCCGGTCCTACGGCATAGTAGTTGCGAAGCTGCTTGCGTTTCTCGTTGCTGCCGAAGTCGATGGTCGGAAGGTTCTGCTGCTCCAACTTCACGGCATACCCTTCGAGGACGGACTCCTTCTCCGGGTTGGCGATTTCGCGGTCCGAAACCTCGGAGGTGTCCTTCTGGACTTCCGGGGCAGCGGCGTCTGCGGCGTCTTGGACTTCGATAGTCTTGGCCAGTTTAACGATTTGATCTTCCAACACGCTGTTCCGCTTCGTCAGCACTTCCCTTTTTCCAAACAGCAGGTTTGCGAAAACCAAGGCGACGACGCTCAGAACCAGAATCACGTATACCAACACTCGCAGCAGCTTACCCATTGTAAATACCTCAACGTTTACTTGTGACACGTTTAGCGCATATGGGCAAAATTAAATCAAAAGGGGGGGTGACTGCAACAACAAAGTGACGCGGAGGCGTTTTTTTTTGCGTTATTGGGGTTTCCGGGTCAGAAAACCAGTGTTTATTGTCCGAAACGGCGGTGTCAGGTCAGCTGGGCGAGGCATCGG
>CAYSXF010000119.1:2748-8672 GCA_964434815.1 uncultured Lentisphaeraceae bacterium | reverse complement strand
CGAGATTTCTGCCTGTCTCGTGGGCTCGGAGATGTGTATAAGAGACAGTCGCCTTGCTACGCCACATCGCAGCGTGCTCCGTGTCGCCGAACGCGTCGTACAGCTCCGCCGCCTGATGTGCCGCGAGCACATACTGGAGCGCGATGAAAGCCGACCCGCCCTCGGTCGCTCCGGGCGGAACGCCGCGCTGCCAGCCTTCGGCCCAGTCGCCGAAATTCCACCATTCAAGCGAACAGGGGAGCCCGTCGGGCCGCAGCCTGCGCTCAAACCACGTCAGCACGCCTTCCACGCCGTCGAGCATCTGCCGCACGAATGCCTCGTCGCGGCCGCGCATCCAATAGTCATGGATCATCGCCACCCAGAAGAGCGAGTATGGCGGGATGACCTGCCGCTCGGCTGACGGATGCCGGCTCATGGTCAGCCCTTCCGGCATGCGGGAGTTGTAGAACGAGGCGATTGCGTTCTTCATGAGCCGGTCATCGCCGGACACCGTGAGCGAGATGAGCGCCTCAACCCGCGTGTCGCCGACGTATTGGAGCTGCTCGTAGTAAGGACAGTCGTAGAAGGTGTCTCCGGAGCAGAGGCGCAGCGTGTGCCACCCGACGCGCCAGATGTCGGCGAGCGACGGGTCGCTCGACTTGAACGACGCCTTCTCTTGGAATGGATACGCCGTGAAGGTGCTGCGCACGTCGCGGACCGTCAGCGGCTCCGACGCGGTCTTCACGTCGAGCTGCAAGTAGCGCCACGTTCTAAACAGGTGTGTGCTGAGCGTGCGCTCCTGAGCGCCGTCGAGCACAAACACGTCGGCAGGCGTGGTGATGCTGCGTCCCTCTACCTCGTTCCGGTTACCCTTCCTGCCCTTGCCGTCGACCAGAGCCTCAGCCCACTTCATGCGGATCTCCGCGTTGCGCCCGCCCGCAACCGCGATTTCGGGATAGGCTGTCGTGAGTTCTTTCTGGTCCAGCAGAAGGGACGCCTCTGTGTTTGCGGGAATAACCCATGACCCCTGGCCCGACAGGAAGCCTTCGCCCGGCTTTATGCCCGTCCAGCGCGCCACAGCCGCGAAGCGCTGCGGCACCCGCTCCAGCGCGGGCACAGCCTGCGGCACCAGCCACCAGGGCGAGCCCGCGTCGCACATGCCCCGCATCGCCGCGCGTCCGAGCTGCTGTGGTGCCGACCATGCGCGGTCGTCGAACCCAACCTCCGCCCAGCCCCACGGGTGCGTCCGCGCGTCGAAGCGCACAGGGTGTCCGGTCGGAATGCCTGGATAGCGGGTGGTGTCAGCGACCGAATACGACGGATCGGCGAACACTTTCCATTTGGGACCGGTGTTGGCCGCCGCCTCCGCAGGACCGGCCCCTTGCAGGATGAAGGCGGTGCGCTGGCTGATCTGCGACCATGGTTTGTACTCGCCGTGATTCCAGACCGTCGCGCCCAGCACGTTTGCACCCGCATGCAGATATTTGGCCAGATCCAGCGTCGCGAAGGGCCAGTGCTCCAGATCGCTGCGAGCCGGGCCTGTCCAGACCTCCGCGCCGTTGACGAAGAGCTTGCAGCGCGGGTCGGCGCTGACATGCACCGTCCAGTTCGCGGGAACCACCTTCAGCTCGATCACACGCCTGAAGTGCTGCACCGAATAGGCCGCTCCCGGCACGTCCGGATGCGCGATCCATTTCGCATCCCAGTTCGGCTCCTTCTCCGGCGCGGCAAACGCCATGCCGGACAGCGCTAGCAATACTATGACCATCAGTTGTGTGCACATACCTATTCTCCCTTTGGCGAATGAGCCCGGTTGACCCGAACGTCGCGCGATTTCATGTCAGTCTTTCCTATGTATCTCTGATGCGTGGTTATATATCTGCTGTCGAACGAAACACATGTGATGTCGACGTAGGTAATTTTTTCAGCTTGTAGCCATTTACCGGCTCCGTCGAAGCACGCGATAGTCGCAGACCGTCTGTCTATTCTACGGATCGGCCCAATGAGAAAGCGGCCCCGGGCTTCATCCTCAATTGTCACAAACTTACCGCGCCGTTTCAGGCTGGTAAGGACGCTTGACCAGTCTGTCAGGTCCACCTCTGGGATGTTGTCAAGCCCGTCCAATAGCGCTTCCTTTTGCATTAGGCGCGTACAGTATCGGGTACTTGGCGTGGCTTTGCAGACAGCAAGGTCTGAATTTTGGATAATCCGGTATCCATCGAGAAGAAAATCATACGCCTCGGCAACCAAAGTCAGAACTTCCGATCTCCGCAGAACAAAACCATAGAGAGCATTCGGATCGATACTGGGCCTAGTGATCTTGCGAATTATGCTCATTTTGCGCCTTGTTTGAACGATTGGTGCCGACCTCAGCCGGCCCCTGACTTGGAGATCTAGTCACGCTCTTCGAGCATGAAGCGCTGGAGCATGCGTTCCGCCCGCATGACATGCAGGAGAAAGACCCCATCGCCATCGATCCGATAGAAGATGCGGCACGGGACAACGAGCACCTCCCTGTAATTCGTCCGGGCTAACTCGGGCGGGCGCTTGCCGGAAGTCGGAAAACGAGTTAGCCGCTCCACGCTATCGAAGACCCGCTCGACCAGCCGGCGGGCAGCCTCGGGGTTGTCCAGCGCAATGTAGTCGGCTATTGCTTCGAGATCGCGCATGGCCGGCTCAGTCCAAATCAGTCGAGCCACTTTTTCATTCTCCGTTGGGCTTCATCATGAGAGAGCGTCCGGTTTTCGAGAATGGCCCGTTCGCCGCGGGCAATGCCTTCAAGGATCTGCATTCTGTCCTGCATCATCTCAAACGCCGCGACATCGACCAAGTAGGCAGAGGGAACGCCGTGTTCGGTGATAAGGACGGGGGCTTTCGATTCGCGCAGGTCGGCTAGAATTCGCGTCGCCTGCCGTTTCAAGGTGGTAACTAGTTCCGTTTTCATAATGTGGCACTATAGTAGCACTTGCCTTCACGACGCGTCTATTCGATTTCGTCGCCAATCGTCCTAACCATACACCTCGTCATGCGATCCGATGTCGATCAAAACGATAGCGCCCTCGATGATGGCGAAGGACAGAGTGATCCTATAAGAGACTGTGACGGAAACCGAGTAGAGCGCCCTGAGCCTCCCTTGGAGTTTGTGCAGACGCAGCGCGGGGTGATTGGGATTCAGCTCCAGCAACTGGAGGGTCTTTTCGTAGACACCCACTAGGTCGGGATGCCGTTTGATAAAACGTTCGGCCCGCCGCGTGTAGCTTTCCGTGAAGACTATTTGGTACGGCATGGCTTCACCTGTTTCAGGTGCTCGGCAATGCTGGTCGCGGCGATCCGGCCGCTCTCGATGTCCTGCTTGGCCTCACGTACGGCGCTCTCCAACTCCGCTTCACGCAGGCAGTCGTACTTCTCGGGCGTGACGATCATGTAGCGAACCTTGCCGCGCACAGTGATCGCGGCTTCGCCGTTTTTCTTCATGATCTGCTCCACGCTGCGAATGCCGCGCGTTTTCAAATCGTTAGCAGTAATCGCATTCATGATCGTACTCCCATTCGTACTATTCATCATACGCTCCTGCGGCGGCTAACGCAAGCTGTCGATAAAGGGCATTCAAGCTTTGGTTCGCGTCATTTCGCGGCTGAGTTTTTCCTGCGGCAGATAGGCGCCCGCGCGGCGGAGCGTCTCGACCAAGGCGGACGTGTCGAGGTCGCACGCGGGCTGGCCCGTGGCGACCGACTGCACCGCCGCTGTTCCCGCCGCCTGCCCCATCATGGAAGCGGCCGGCTGCACCCGGATCGAACCGTGTACGCGCACGTCGCTGGAGTTGCAGCGTCCCGCCACCCACAGGTTCCTCCAGCCCTTCGGCACCAGAATGCTGTAGGGGATGCCGTACAGCTCGCCCGGCTTCAGGCGCCCGGTCTGGGTGTACTCCATGAGGTAGCGCTGATACTCCGCCTCCGAGTCGTCATAGACGTGGATGTCCACGGCTTTGTTGAAGACCGCGATCTGGTCCGGATACTGCCGCCGCGCGATGTAGTCGTCGAAGGTCATCTCGTATTCTCCGACGATGCGCCGCGACTCGCGCACGCCCATGAGGCTGCCGGTTGTGACAAGCTCGGCTTTTTCGCAGCCGGGCACGTACTTGCGGTAGAACGCGAGGAACTCCTGCGCCAGCCGCCGGCCGCGCATCATGCCGTCGCTCAGGCTGCGGCACTTCACCGCATTCATGTGGAAGACGTGCCCGGCGTTCAGCATGCCGGTGGTCTCGCCGACCTGAAACAGGCCGGGCACATGGCGGTCCTTCGACGTGAAATGTCCGTCGCGGATCGCCTGCTCGATCAGCGCCTGCTGATTGGCGTTTTTCGCGCGGCTCCAGTCGATGCCGCCAATCTGCGAGCAAAGCGTGGGCGGCATGATGTTGGGCGTGTCGCGGCCCGCCTCGCGGCAAGGCACTCCGCAGAGCGTCGACAGCGCCGCGTCGCCCGTAGCGTCCACAAAAGTCTTGGCGCGGACGTAGCGCAGTCCTTCGATGTTCTGGAGGATGACGCCGTTCAGCGTGTGCCCGGCCGCGTCCGCCTCGATGACGCGCGTGCAGAACCTCACCTCCACGTTGGCTGCCGTCACGAGCTCGTCGAGGGTCAGCTTGTACCCTTCGACGCGGAACGGCGTCCAGCAGTGAAAGCGCTTGCTGTAATAATCCTCCGTCACCTGCGGTCCGAGGAAGCCTCGCTTGTGCATAGAGGTGACAATCTCGCGCATCAGGCCGCCGACCAGCATGCGCTCGCCGTTCGCCATCGGGTCGAACGCGGTGACCAGACCCGACGTGCCCATGCCGCCTAGGCAGCCGGTCGCCTCCACCAGCAGCACCTTTGCACCGAGTCGTGCGGCGCACACAGCCGCTGCCGTGCCCGCAGGCCCGCCTCCTGCCACGACGAGATCGTAGCCCGCCTCGGACGGAATTTCGCGGGTGAAGCGGTAAGAGCCTTTCACGCTTGCCGATGGGACAGGCGCAGGCGTGCTGTCCGCCGCATGGCCGATCGCGGCGGCACCGACGCCGGCGGCAGACGTTAACAGGAATGAGCGTCTGGTGGATGTGTTCATGATAGACTCCAGAATGTGCATTTTCGACTCAGGGCAGGAAGAGTTTCGCGATTGCCTCGCCAATGCCCTGTCCGCCGGGCTGCGCGAGGTGAATGTTGTCTTTGAACCAGCCCAGCTCTTTCATCGTTGCGCTGTCGAGCCCTTCCTGCAGGTTCAGATAAGGATACCCCTTTTCCGTGTACCAAGCGATTCGCTCTTTGACAGTCTGCGCGTCGGGTGCGCTCTGGCCATCACGCGGTGCCCAATTGATCATGAACAGCAAACGCGTCTGAGGGACGGCGTTTGTTACTCGCTTCACGAGCATTTCAGATTCGATGTTATTGCGCCGGTCCGCGGGACTCGCAGCGCTGCCTCCGCTTTCAGGCTTGGAAAGAAAGAAGATCGTCAAGTCCGGATTGATCGCGGCGAGTATCTTTTCCCAGCCGGGTTGGCGCCAGATGAAGTCGTGCGCCCAATAGCCGCCTCGGGAGATGTTGTAGACTACGACCCCTGGCCCAGCTTTTTCCACCATCACGCCATGAAAAAACAGCGAGCCTCCGTTGACTGCACCGAGACGCAACCGGTGGCGGCTTTCGGGCGCTTCAAACCGGGTCAATGCGATGTCTAATGGCTGGCCGGATTTCGCGGGTGGAATCACGCGGTCGGCTCCGTCAAGCGTAAGCGTGTAGCCGGCCGCGCGATTTTCCACCGTGTTTCCGTTGAAGGTCGAGAAGGTGCCTTCGCTGGCGACGACGGTAAAACGGCTGCCTGCCGCTTCGAGGAAATACTCGGCTTCTGGTGAATCGGTCATCAGAAACGCGCCGTTCCAGCCGAGATACGGCCAGATGTCGCCGCGTCCGCCCCAACCG
>CAYSXF010000119.1:0-2738 GCA_964434815.1 uncultured Lentisphaeraceae bacterium | reverse complement strand
GTTCCTTTCGCGCCTTTGTAACTGACGAAGTCGTCAGGGCTGAACAGCCAGTCGGGCGCAAAACCCTGCCCCGGCTCGCCGCCGGCGTGGGTTGCCCAGATTGCGCCGGGACCGCCATTGCCGTAGGCGATTTGCAGCGAACGCCTAAAATAGTGCGACCAATGGTAACCGCCGTCGCTGAGACTGTCTCCGATGATCAGAATTCTTAACTTGCCGTCGCCGCCCAAACTCTTCGCGCGTTGCTTGAACCAAGCCTGCAAGCCGTCGCCGTTCTTCAGGCATGTGCGCGGCTGGCCTGTTCGCCAAGCCGTTTTCTGCTCAGCAGCGGCGGACAAACCGCAAACGACGGCCACGGCAGCAGTTAACAAACAAAAATTGCGCCTATTTCTCATAATTATTATTCCTGTCCGTAAACCGCGCTGTCTGCCAAACCGCTCTTATAGGCGACGGCCTTCACATGGATGCCGGGCTGCACGCTGATAACGCCGCAATAAACGGTGCCGTTCATGCGAGTCGGCACGGTGCCGTCGAGCGTGTAGCGGAACCATGCACCGGGCGTTGCAGAGCTTAAGGTGATCGCCTTGCCGTCGCTCACAACCTTCGGCGTGGCGCAGGGAACAGTCCCTTCCTCGTAAAGACCGCAGTCGGGATAGTTCTTCACCGTGTCCCACGCGAGTTGAGTCAGTGTCTGCGTTTGCGCGGCGTTCAGCGCCGTTCCGACGGGCAGCATCCGTCCTTCGGGCGACTCGCGCAGGAAGGCCGCATACCACGTGAGGGACACGAGGTAACAGCCGCTCTGATTCACATGGACGTGATCCTCGAAGAGCATCGCATAGAAACTCGCCTCGCCCGGCGCGGTGCCCGGCATCTGGCCGCGATCCACCAGCGTACGCGCCCAACCGAGAGCAAGGCAGGTGGGTATGACGCGCGGGCGCTTGCCACCGGGATTGCGTGCGGCGATCTGCCTCTGCACCTCCTCGACGTAGAGCAGCATCGCGCCCATCGACTCCTGCCACGTCAGCGCGGGGAAGGTCTTCTTCATCTGACTACTCGGCACGAGGCCCTTATCGGTCGGGCGCACGCGATCCTTCTCGACCCACTCGGCATAGAGCCACGGCTGCACCTCCGGAGACTTCTCGCGCACAAGCCGGATGAAGCGCGTGCAGTAGTCCGCCTCGCGCGCCAAGTCGAAGTCGCGCGGCTGCATCGTGAAGATGTCGAGCGGGTGCTGCGCCGCGTTCCAAGCGGTATCCCAAGTTGCTTTCTGATCCGAGTCCTTCCCGTTCCACAACCGCTCGGTCGTTGCGCCGCCGATGAGATATTGCGGGAACGTGTCAACGCCTCCTGCTGTGCGGATGAAAGTGGAGAACTGGCTCGCGTTGCGAGTGAGGCTGTTGCCGACGTGGAAGGAGCGGAGCGGAACGAGACGCTGCTTGCCGATCAGGAACGTGACCGCCGCTGCCGGACTTGGAGCAAGACCGTCTTTGAACGCGACGGCGGTGATGGTCGCATTTGTTGTCACCGTGAACGGCGCGGCGTACATCTGGCCAGTGTGCGCGTCGGGCGCGGTGCCGTCGAGCGTGTAGCGGATCGTCGCGCCGGGCGTACGGGGCGCGAGCGTCACGCGTTGCGGCTGGTCCCAGTCGCCCCCGTCCGGCGTGATGGCGGGACGCGACGTCGAGGCCTGGTCGCCGAGGTCGAGGCCGACGAACTGGCCGTCCGCGTCGTTCGAGTTGAAAAACGTCTCCGTCTTCCGGTCGAACGCGCCTTTCCAGTGGACGCCCGGCCGCAGGTAGCCTGGCGAGCCGAAGCCAGCGCCTGCCAGCCTGCGTTGGCCGGCGTAGAACTCGAGTTCCGCGATGTTGCCGTGCGAACCGGCCGGTGCTTCGTAGCGCACCCAGCGATAGGGAACCGCATTCGTGAACGCGAGTTCGGTCCACGCGCCGGGCTGCGGCGCGGTCTTGATTTCGGCGAGCACCGTGTAGCCGTCGAAGGCCGAAACGTTCGATCCCGTGAATTTGCCGCCAACCATGGCCGTCGCTCGGTCTGGCGCAGGGAAAAATCGGATGCGATCAACAGCAGCTAAGCCAGCGGTTGAGGCTGCCGCAGCCGCCCAAAGGCTGTGCGCGACTAGCGCTGAAATCAGTGCAAACATTAGTTTCATATTGCTCCTTGACGGCTCGTGAGGACACTCGCCCTCCATCTCCCTTTACGGCCTTGGAGGGCGAACGTCCTCGTGAGCCGTTCAGTTTGTTACCGCCTCCGTCACATCCACCAGTTCCACATCGTCGAGAAACAGTTTGGGCAACCGGCCTTCGGCCAGCGTCGTCATGCCGAAAATGATTGTCGCGCCTACTGCGCCGTCCGGTGCGAGATAGGGCTGCGCCATGTCCCAGCCGCGGTAGTCGGTAACGGTCTTCCACTCGGGCATCGACTCTTGGAAGTTACCCAGCCCGATCGCAGGCGTGCGCTGCGGTGGCTGGCAGGTCCATTCGATCCGGCCTCCGAAGGAGACGTAGCCGCGCGGGCGGCCCGCCTGCTTGCGCTCGGCCTGAAAATCTTCGCAACGATAGCGGAAGCGCAGACTGTAGCGGTGGCCCGCAGTCACCTGTACCTTTTGGATGACCTCTGTCCAAGCGTTGCCCTTGCCGTCATTGGCGCTCTTGCGGAAATCCTCGTAGTTGGGAAAATCGTAGGCCTTCGGCGGGAACGTGACCGGCGTCGTAGTCTGCATCAGT
>CAYSXF010000118.1:0-8700 GCA_964434815.1 uncultured Lentisphaeraceae bacterium | reverse complement strand
GTCCAAAAAGCCCCTCAGCTCCGCGTAGTCGCTCTCTTTCGAACTCAGCTCTTTGGAGTGTTTCCACACGAACACGCGCACGTTGTTCGTCTTGCCGTACTCGCACACCCCTTTCAGCACATCCCAAGCGTTCGTCCACGCTTCCCACCCTTCGTCCAACATCGTGAACTCGAACTTCAGCCGCGAAGCGCAGTCGATCACGCGCTTCTCGCCCTCCACGGTCAAGTAGGCCGAGTCCCCTTGCCACCAGCTCCAGACGCTCCGCCCGCCCTGCGCCCAGTCGGCCGACTCGAACAGCGCCGGATCGGGCGGCGGCGCGAGACCGGCGACAAGATCGTTGTTCACCAGCGCGTCGAGCGTCGGCGACAACATCACGACGCGCCATGGCGTCACCAGACGGCCTTCCACCGCAAAGCCGTCTTTCTCGGTGAAACAGCCGCGCAGCGCGCCGTCTGCCCGGGCCTCGAGCCGCAGGCCGCTGTACTTGAACAGCGCCGCCTCGGTCACCAGCGCATACCCGCGCCCCTCCGGCAACTCCGCCACGAGCGGCATGGTTTGAATCGGACCCTGCGGCGAGACCGCATGCAGGTCGCGCAGCGGCGCGCTGATCCACTCGCCCGCATAGCTTTTGAGTTTCCACTCTGAGCGCCGCTCTCCGAACCACACGCGGCTCTCGTGCGGCAGCCGCCAGCACGCGGTCTCGGCGTTCACCCGCCGCGCTCCCGCGCCCGCAACGAGCAGGCGCCAGGCAAACCCATCGTTGGCGACCGACACCTGAACGCCGTAAGGCTCGCCTTCGCGCGGCGTCACGGTGAAAAGCGAAACCAGCGCGTCGTACCTCGCTTCCGCGTGAACTCCGCGCACAGGAAAGCGCTCATGCACCTCGCGGACATTGACCGCCGTCAGCGACTTCACCTTGCCCAGATCCTTGCCGTCTAAGGTGATCCCGATCGGCGACGGCGCCACGGCCTCCTTGCCTCGGAACGAAACGGCATAGACCAGTTGGCCCGCCGCATCAACCGAAAGGACGGCATCCACGTTTCCATCCGGGCTCATCAGCCGGCGCTCGCCTGCGAACGCCGCACCGATGGCGAACAGGCACAGACCCAGCGCGACCTGCCTCCGTCTGGGAGCAAGGACACTCTTGTCCTTGGTCTTCTGGGAGCAGGGGCACTCCTGCCCCTGCCGCAAGGACAGGAGTGTCCTTGCTCCAATTGTTACCCACACACTCATATCTCTCAAGCCATTTCAAAAGAACCATTTCGCGAACCGCAGGATGCCCTGTTTCCACGGCACGCGGTGCGAGATGCCAGAGGCGTTCTTAAAGCTGTCGAGGTTCGCGACGTACCACCGGTAGTTGCGCACCAGCGCGTCCTTGTTGGAATATTTCGGCTTGTACCCCAAAATGCGCTCGGCCTTCTCGATGCTGACAAAGGAGTCCTCGCACGCCGTCTCGTACACCCACTTGTAGAGCGGCGAGAGGTGCAACATCTCAAGGAAGCGCAGCGTCCAGATCATCGGAGCGGCCGGAAATCCGCTGATCTTCTTCCCGTGGCCCGCATCGTCGAGCACCGCCTGGTAATCCTCGCGCATGGTGGTGAACTCCTTCGCCCCGATATTGAACGTGTCGTTCACCACCGCCTTGTCCAGCGTCAGCGTCAGCCAGATCGCCCCGCACAGATCCTCCACGTCCATCAACTGGTAGCGGTTCTTGCCGCTGCCGATCATGGGGAACCCGTGACCCGTGTAAGCCCAGTCGTAGAAGAGCGCGAACACGCCGAGTCGCTCGGGGCCGATGAACGACTTGGGCCGGATAATCGGCAAACAGAGCCCCTGCTTGCGGAAGCCGAGGCAGACCTCTTCAGCCGCGATTTTAGCTTTGCCGTACGGCCCCACGCCGATCAGCCGGTCGGTCTCGAAAAGCGGGTGATGGTCCGGTATCCCGTAGACCGCCGTGGAGGAGATCATGACGGCGCGCTCAACGCCCGCCTCCAGCGCTGCGGCCATCACATTCCGCGAGCCGTCCACATCGGTGGTCATGATGTCGTGCTCCGGATACAGAGGCAGCGCCGCCGCCGTATGGATGACCCACGTCACGCCCCTCATCACTTTCTTAAGCGCCGCCACGTCCCGGATATCGCCGACCCAAGCGTCGACCTGCCCCTTTTCCGGATAATCGAACGGCACCAGATCGATCGACCGGATGTCTGTGATGCCCTTGCTCCGCAAATACCGGATCAGGTTGATGCCCAAGAAGCCGCTTCCGCCCGTGACCAAAACTGTCTGACTCATACTGAGATTCCTTTACTGACGGATCAGCGACAAAAACTCCTGACGCGTGGCGGGATCAGTTCTGAACGATCCGAGCACCACCGATGTCGTCATCACCGAGTTCTGCTTCTGCACGCCGCGCATCATCATGCACAAGTGGCGGCACTCCATCACGACGCCGACGCCCTCCGCATCCGCCTCCTCAAGAATCGCTGTTGCCACCTGCTCGGTCAGCCGCTCCTGAATCTGCAACCGCCGCGCAAAACAGTCGACCACGCGGGCGATCTTGCTGACACCCAGCACCTTGTCTTTGGCGATGTAACCGACGTGACACCGTCCGTAGAACGGCAGGAGGTGGTGTTCGCACAAGCTGTAAATTTCGATGTCCCTCACAATGATCATGTGGTTCAGGTGCGCCTGAAATACCGCGTTATTCATCACCTGCTTCGGCGTCTGCCGGTATCCGCCCGTGAGAAAAGCCAACGCCTCTGCCACCCGTTGCGGTGTGGCTTTCAAGCCCTCCCGCTCCGGATCTTCGCCTAGCTCGATCAGCAGCTCGCGGGTAAGTTCGGCGATGCGCGTCTTATTGACCTGTTTCTGCTTCATGGTTTTACTCTACCTTGCCACGCCGCCGAACTCAAGCCGCGAGTGCGGTTTCAGCTTGTTCTTCTGCTCGCCACGCGCTATCGTAAAAAACATGTTGTTGGGTTTAACCATTCTCCCCGTAACGGCAGCCGCGGGTCTTATCGCAGGCGGCGGGATGGGAACCTATGTTGCCGCCGCTCTCGCTGCGGCAACCGTGCCATGGCTGCAACGTGTCCGCGCATCGTCGGTTCCGACGCTGTACGCGAACCTTGACCCCGTGAAGCCTGACGCGTCGATCCTGCTCGACGCGTTTCGGGAGGCGCTTGACACCGTCAGCCGCACTCAGCGTCCACTCAGGGTGCGCCTCACCGCCTTTGCCGAAGGATACAAACCCGTCTTCAGCCTTGACCTCAACCGCGAAGGCGAGCCCGAGCTGGCGTGCGGCATACGGAAAACGGCGCTGAAACGAGCTGGCGTCTGGCTGCCCGACCACCCGCTCCCGCTTATCCTGCCGCGCACGCGCAGCCTCACACTCCGGTTCGATCCGTGTGGACCGACCCGCACACGCGTGTCACCAGACTGCGGCGCCGCCTGCCGCAGCGGGCATTGGCTTGGGCTGTCGCTGCTCGCAACGGCAGCCTGCGCTGCCGATGTCGGCTGGTTGCTGGCCGCTGTTCTAGGCTTCGCGTTTCAGGCTTATCTGCTCGATCAACAGGCACAGCGTGCGCCAAGCGATTCGCGCGTCAAGCGTGGCTGACCGGTTGCAAAGGTAGTAGACGTCCAGCAGGCACATCTCGTCGAAAGTTCGCTCGTTGCGCCCCGAAACCTGCCACAGCCCCGTCATTCCGGGCATACCTTTCAAGCGCAGCGCATGAAAAGACCGAGTGTAGTGCCCTCCGTCACTCGCGGGCAGCGGACGTGGCCCGATCATGCACATCTCGCCCCGCACAACGTTGACCAGTTGCGGCAACTCGTCCAAAAATGTGCGCCGCAAGAACCCGCCGAAGCGCGTCACGCGCGGATCATTCTCAAGTTTGAACAGGCGTCCGTGACTGCTCCGCCTCTGCTGCAATTTCTCATGAAGGTTCTCTGAATGACGCAGCATCGTGCGAAATTTGAGGAGCGTGAACGGTGCGCCATCCCTCCCATACCGTTCCTGCCTGAAAAGAACCGGCGAACCATCGAACAGCAGAATCAGGAGCGCGATGGCACCGAGCAATGGGCTCAAGGCCACAAGCGCAAAAGCAGCCACCGCGCGCGAAAAAAGCCTGCATCTCGCTTGTGCGCGAACAGGTGCGCGGGCGAACCGCTGAATCTAAGATATCAACTGTCGCTCACGTCATCCAGCGCGACCTGACCCATCTCGATCAGATCCTCGACCGATGGGGTGGGCTGCTGCAGTCGGATGATGCGGCTCGCGAGCCAATTCAGCGTGAGGTCACGCAGCTTATCGTACGCCTAGAGCGGCTTCTCCAGGAATGAAGGTGTCTTGGCGCCAAGACACCTTCATTCCTGGAGAAGCCGCTCTAGGCGTACGATAAGCTGCGTGACCTCACGCTGAATTGGCTCGCGAGCCGCATCATCCGACTGCAGCAGCCCACCCCATCGGTCGAGGATCTGATCGAGATGGGTCAGGTCGCGCTGGATGACGTGAGCGACAGTTGATATCTTAGATTCAGCGGTTCGCCCGCGCACCTGTTCGCGCACAAGCGAGATGCAGGCTTTTTTCGCGCGCGGTGGCTGCTTTTGCGCTTGTGGCCTTGAGCCCATTGCTCGGTGCCATCGCGCTCCTGATTCTGCTGTTCGATGGTTCGCCGGTTCTTTTCAGGCAGGAACGGTATGGGAGGGATGGCGCACCGTTCACGCTCCTCAAATTTCGCACGATGCTGCGTCATTCAGAGAACCTTCATGAGAAATTGCAGCAGAGGCGGAGCAGTCACGGACGCCTGTTCAAACTTGAGAATGATCCGCGCGTGACGCGCTTCGGCGGGTTCTTGCGGCGCACATTTTTGGACGAGTTGCCGCAACTGGTCAACGTTGTGCGGGGCGAGATGTGCATGATCGGGCCACGTCCGCTGCCCGCGAGTGACGGAGGGCACTACACTCGGTCTTTTCATGCGCTGCGCTTGAAAGGTATGCCCGGAATGACGGGGCTGTGGCAGGTTTCGGGGCGCAACGAGCGAACTTTCGACGAGATGTGCCTGCTGGACGTCTACTACCTTTGCAACCGGTCAGCCACGCTTGACGCGCGAATCGCTTGGCGCACGCTGTGCCTGTTGATCGAGCAGATAAGCCTGAAACGCGAAGCCTAGAACAGCGGCCAGCAACCAGCCGACATCGGCAGCGCAGGCTGCCGTTGCGAGCAGCGACAGCCCAAGCCAATGCCCGCTGCGGCAGGCGGCGCCGCAGTCTGGTGACACGCGTGTGCGGGTCGGTCCACACGGATCGAACCGGAGTGTGAGGCTGCGCGTGCGCGGCAGGATAAGCGGGAGCGGGTGGTCGGGCAGCCAGACGCCAGCTCGTTTCAGCGCCGTTTTCCGTATGCCGCACGCCAGCTCGGGCTCGCCTTCGCGGTTGAGGTCAAGGCTGAAGACGGGTTTGTATCCTTCGGCAAAGGCGGTGAGGCGCACCCTGAGTGGACGCTGAGTGCGGCTGACGGTGTCAAGCGCCTCCCGAAACGCGTCGAGCAGGATCGACGCGTCAGGCTTCACGGGGTCAAGGTTCGCGTACAGCGTCGGAACCGACGATGCGCGGACACGTTGCAGCCATGGCACGGTTGCCGCAGCGAGAGCGGCGGCAACATAGGTTCCCATCCCGCCGCCTGCGATAAGACCCGCGGCTGCCGTTACGGGGAGAATGGTTAAACCCAACAACATGTTTTTTACGATAGCGCGTGGCGAGCAGAAGAACAAGCTGAAACCGCACTCGCGGCTTGAGTTCGGCGGCGTGGCAAGGTAGAGTAAAACCATGAAGCAGAAACAGGTCAATAAGACGCGCATCGCCGAACTTACCCGCGAGCTGCTGATCGAGCTAGGCGAAGATCCGGAGCGGGAGGGCTTGAAAGCCACACCGCAACGGGTGGCAGAGGCGTTGGCTTTTCTCACGGGCGGATACCGGCAGACGCCGAAGCAGGTGATGAATAACGCGGTATTTCAGGCGCACCTGAACCACATGATCATTGTGAGGGACATCGAAATTTACAGCTTGTGCGAACACCACCTCCTGCCGTTCTACGGACGGTGTCACGTCGGTTACATCGCCAAAGACAAGGTGCTGGGTGTCAGCAAGATCGCCCGCGTGGTCGACTGTTTTGCGCGGCGGTTGCAGATTCAGGAGCGGCTGACCGAGCAGGTGGCAACAGCGATTCTTGAGGAGGCGGATGCGGAGGGCGTCGGCGTCGTGATGGAGTGCCGCCACTTGTGCATGATGATGCGCGGCGTGCAGAAGCAGAACTCGGTGATGACGACATCGGTGGTGCTCGGATCGTTCAGAACTGATCCCGCCACGCGTCAGGAGTTTTTGTCGCTGATCCGTCAGTAAAGGAATCTCAGTATGAGTCAGACAGTTTTGGTCACGGGCGGAAGCGGCTTCTTGGGCATCAACCTGATCCGGTATTTGCGGAGCAAGGGCATCACAGACATCCGGTCGATCGATCTGGTGCCGTTCGATTATCCGGAAAAGGGGCAGGTCGACGCTTGGGTCGGCGATATCCGGGACGTGGCGGCGCTTAAGAAAGTGATGAGGGGCGTGACGTGGGTCATCCATACGGCGGCGGCGCTGCCTCTGTATCCGGAGCACGACATCATGACCACCGATGTGGACGGCTCGCGGAATGTGATGGCCGCAGCGCTGGAGGCGGGCGTTGAGCGCGCCGTCATGATCTCCTCCACGGCGGTCTACGGGATACCGGACCATCACCCGCTTTTCGAGACCGACCGGCTGATCGGCGTGGGGCCGTACGGCAAAGCTAAAATCGCGGCTGAAGAGGTCTGCCTCGGCTTCCGCAAGCAGGGGCTCTGTTTGCCGATTATCCGGCCCAAGTCGTTCATCGGCCCCGAGCGACTCGGCGTGTTCGCGCTCTTCTACGACTGGGCTTACACGGGTCACGGGTTCCCCATGATCGGCAGCGGCAAGAACCGCTACCAGTTGATGGACGTGGAGGATCTGTGCGGGGCGATCTGGCTGACGCTGACGCTGGACAAGGCGGTGGTGAACGACACGTTCAATATCGGGGCGAAGGAGTTCACCACCATGCGCGAGGATTACCAGGCGGTGCTCGACGATGCGGGCCACGGGAAGAAGATCAGCGGATTTCCGGCCGCTCCGATGATCTGGACGCTGCGCTTCCTTGAGATGTTGCACCTCTCGCCGCTCTACAAGTGGGTGTACGAGACGGCGTGCGAGGACTCCTTTGTCAGCATCGAGAAGGCCGAGCGCATTTTGGGGTACAAGCCGAAATATTCCAACAAGGACGCGCTGGTGCGCAACTACCGGTGGTACGTCGCGAACCTCGACAGCTTTAAGAACGCCTCTGGCATCTCGCACCGCGTGCCGTGGAAACAGGGCATCCTGCGGTTCGCGAAATGGTTCTTTTGAAATGGCTTGAGAGATATGAGTGTGTGGGTAACAATTGGAGCAAGGACACTCCTGTCCTTGCGGCAGGGGCAGGAGTGCCCCTGCTCCCAGAAGACCAAGGACAAGAGTGTCCTTGCTCCCAGACGGAGGCAGGTCGCGCTGGGTCTGTGCCTGTTCGCCATCGGTGCGGCGTTCGCAGGCGAGCGCCGGCTGATGAGCCCGGATGGAAACGTGGATGCCGTCCTTTCGGTTGATGCGGCGGGCCAACTGGTCTATGCCGTTTCGTTCCGAGGCAAGGAGGCCGTGGCGCCGTCGCCGATCGGGATCACCTTAGACGGCAAGGATCTGGGCAAGGTGAAGTCGCTGACGGCGGTCAATGTCCGCGAGGTGCATGAGCGCTTTCCTGTGCGCGGAGTTCACGCGGAAGCGAGGTACGACGCGCTGGTTTCGCTTTTCACCGTGACGCCGCGCGAAGGCGAGCCTTACGGCGTTCAGGTGTCGGTCGCCAACGATGGGTTTGCCTGGCGCCTGCTCGTTGCGGGCGCGGGAGCGCGGCGGGTGAACGCCGAGACCGCGTGCTGGCGGCTGCCGCACGAGAGCCGCGTGTGGTTCGGAGAGCGGCGCTCAGAGTGGAAACTCAAAAGCTATGCGGGCGAGTGGATCAGCGCGCCGCTGCGCGACCTGCATGCGGTCTCGCCGCAGGGTCCGATTCAAACCATGCCGCTCGTGGCGGAGTTGCCGGAGGGGCGCGGGTATGCGCTGGTGACCGAGGCGGCGCTGTTCAAGTACAGCGGCCTGCGGCTCGAGGCCCGGGCAGACGGCGCGCTGCGCGGCTGTTTCACCGAGAAAGACGGCTTTGCGGTGGAAGGCCGTCTGGTGACGCCATGGCGCGTCGTGATGTTGTCGCCGACGCTCGACGCGCTGGTGAACAACGATCTTGTCGCCGGTCTCGCGCCGCCGCCCGATCCGGCGCTGTTCGAGTCGGCCGACTGGGCGCAGGGCGGGCGGAGCGTCTGGAGCTGGTGGCAAGGGGACTCGGCCTACTTGACCGTGGAGGGCGAGAAGCGCGTGATCGACTGCGCTTCGCGGCTGAAGTTCGAGTTCACGATGTTGGACGAAGGGTGGGAAGCGTGGACGAACGCTTGGGATGTGCTGAAAGGGGTGTGCGAGTACGGCAAGACGAACAACGTGCGCGTGTTCGTGTGGAAACACTCCAAAGAGCTGAGTTCGAAAGAGAGCGACTACGCGGAGCTGAGGGGCTTTTTGGAC
>CAYSXF010000117.1:0-8718 GCA_964434815.1 uncultured Lentisphaeraceae bacterium | reverse complement strand
CGCGTCGGCTGCTCGTGCAGGTGCTTGCGTTCGCTGTTCTTGGAGGTGGTTCCGTTGCTTTGGGACTGGGGCTCGGCATCGAGTGGCTTTTTGGCGTGATCGACAAGTGGAAGTGTTATCAGCCTTATGCCTATCTGGTCGTCTGGATGGCAATGACCAATGTTTTCCGCGTGGCCTTCACCTGTTTCTCTTCGCATGAGATGGCCTGCCGAAGATTTGGGTTCATCCGCTATGCGGTGCCGTTGTCGGTGCTCGAGTCGGTCGTCTTGGTTTCGTTGACAGGCTATGGGTTCTTCACGCCGTATTTGCCCAAGTCTTGGGTCGACTGGATGGGGTCTCTTCGAGCGGCTCGGCTCGAGTTTATTGTTGGGGTTATGCTGGTTTCCTCGTTCGTCGTGTTCATCGCCATTCTGATCCACATGGTTGTAATCAAGTCGCCACGAGCGACGTCGACGCCGGAGAAAGACGCCGCAAGTTGAAGCGTGCGGCATGAGCCCGTTAATAAGCTTTGCCGGCTAAATTAGAGAAGGCTCAGCACAGGATTGGCCAAACCCCACTTTGTGCGGATGTCCGTTTCGATCTGCGCTTGATTGAGCAGCGACGCAATTAAAATAGGGCGACTGGGGTCTGTGAGCGTCAGCGGATTTACGATTGGAACTCCCCTCAGTTTCTGTCCCCAATTGACCGGATTTCCATCTGTAAAACAAACGATATTGGCCTTCGATAAGGACGATTCCACGAGTAGCTTCAAGCACAACTGTCCTGTCCCCCACACGACTACGCCTGTCTCTAAGGCGGCGTTGGATGCCAATTTCTCCTCGATGTTCGTGAGCAGAACACGCGAAGCTTGAATATATGCGGTTGTCGCATTTATCAGGTCAGCCGTCCAAACCGGGCTCTTTATGACGGGTTCGTGGTCGTCTCGCTTGAAGAGTCCGTAACAGGCCGGAAACGGATTTCCTGGCGACGTGAGAATGTCCTTTGTGCCTGAGAGGACAATTCTCCATCCGGAGCGCATCTGAAAAAGCAGGGCGAGGAAAGCGACTGAGAAATGATTGATGTGCTCGGTGTTGAAATCCTGAAAAGGCGCCTTCAGAAAAGGCGCATAGCGAAGCGCGTCGGGCGTTTCGACATAGCACAGGCCCCCGGGCTTCAAGACGTGGCAGATTGCGCGGAGCGCGACATCCATGTCCAACACATGCTCAAGGACGTGAGAGAGGCAGACCACATCGAATGTTCCCAGATCGGGCGGCATCGATGTCAGGCTGCCCGCCTTTGCAGAAACGCCGCTTTTCTGGCAGTTTGCGACGCACGCGCAGGCCGGTTCCACACCCTCAACATGGTTGACGCCGAGTGTTTGGAAGGCTTTCAGCAAGCCGCCGTTTGCGCAGCCGATGTCGAGAATCCGCGCGTTCTTGTCATCGAGAAATCCGCCGATTTGCCGCGCTGTTTTAGCCAGACGGTCAGCGTCCCAAGGCGTTTCCCCTCCCCCGCTTGACGCGTCATTTTGATAGATGGAGAAGTTCTCGTAAAAGCGGTCGTAATCGGCTTGGGTGGCTGAGATATCCGCAAACACGAAGCCGCATCGCGTGCAGCAGGCCACATCGTAACCGCAGCTTAAGGGATGTCCGTCAGGCAGTAGAAACCGCTGGTGATGTAGGATGTCACCTTGATGTCCTCCGCAGACGGGGCAGTTTCGATGAAGGTCATGTGTCATGCAGTGCCGGGCCTTTCACGGGCGAACCGCTCCCTGATGCCAAAGGAGAGTTCTGGCGATCGCGTCGTCGAGCGCGTGCCGGGGACGCAATCCGAGTTCCTTTTGCGCGCGTTCAGTTGAGGGGACATACCGTGCGGGCGCGGTGCCCGCCACAGGGACCCCCTGAACCACGATCTCGTTCCGTGTCGCGGCGCACGCACGCACGCGATGGGCGAGGTCGCAGATGGAGATCGCGCGCTCAGAGCCGACGTTGTAGGCTCTTGCCTGCTCGCCGCGCAGCAGAAGCATCCACAGCCATTCTGCCAAGTCTGCTGCGTAGAGGTAGGAGCGCAAGGGGGTTCCGTCTCCTCGGATGACGAGAGTGCGGTTCTCCAGGCAGTCTCGGATGAAATTGCCAATGGCGAAATGGATGTCTAAGGGAAGGTAGGGTCCTACAAAGGCGAACGGTCGGGCGATCACGCATTCGAATTGTCCTGCTGAGGCGTCCAGGCAAAGCTGCTCCGACGCTTTCTTGCCTTTGCCGTAAGCGGTGGTGGGGATACCTTCATACGCTTCAGGGACAAGGCTCAGCGCGTCAGGCTGCGGGCCGTAAACGGCGCCAGAACTGACGAAAAGAAGTCGCTTGGCGGTACAGCGCTTCACGAAATCGAGGACGTGCCGCGTTCCCTGCGTGATGACATCATACATCTCGTCGGGAGACTCCTGCTCCAGCTTTGCGCTGGCAGCCGTTGCTCCATGAATCACAAAATCATAGGTTCGGTCGGCTGGCGGCTTGAACGACCTGACGTCGCCGGCAACAAAGTCCACGCCCGCTTGCCCGGCGAAGCACGGATTGGACGCAAGGAACTGTTCAGGGTCACGTGAGAGGAGGGTCAAGGACACATCAAGCCCTTGCGTTCTGCGGAGACAGAGGAAGCTATGCAACAGCCACTTTCCAAAAAATCCGGTGCCGCCGGTCATGAAGATCCGGCTGCCGTCCAGCGCGCGGCAATGAGGGGCAAGGGAGGCAGCGACGGTCTTGAGGTCCTCGTTGATAAGGTTAGAAAGCATAGCGGCCAATGCTCGCAGGGGGTTGTTCAGCGGCGGGGGATCGTGTAGAGAACCGTGTCGAAAGAATGCTCGCCGTGCATGCGCAGATAGAAGTCCGCAGGATAGTTCCATGAGGCGAGCAGCAGCGGCAACAGGAAGAGGTCTTCGGGACGATGATAAACGCTGACCGCCAGCATCGGGCGATTCGCCTCGACGGTGTTTCGCATGCCGCAGAGGGCCTCCTCCTCGAACCCTTCCACATCAAACTTGATATAGTTCGGGCGGTAGCCGGCGAGCATCTCGTCGAGGCTGACAATGGGAACTATCGTGAAGTTGCCGCGTGCCCCCGGAACGTCTTTGAAGGCTTTCGACGATTCTGCTCCTTCTCCTGAAAATTCCGTTGCTCCGCACGTGCGACCGACGCCGCACGGAAGCAAAAGCGTCTGAGGAGCATACGGCCCGTGCGCGCTCACGCGCTTGACCAGCGCCTGGAAGTTTCGCATGTCCGGTTCAAACGCAACAAGGGATTCCAAACGCACATGTTGCGCTTTCAGAATCTCCAGCGTATCACCGTCATAAGCGCCAATGTCAATGAACCGGTAGGGGTCGGGCAAGAGCGGGACATCTTTGGGGTTGTACTGAGCGGCTGCGTTTGCCTCCGGCAGCAACCGGCTGTCCCCCGTTGCTCGATACTGGAGCTGACTTCGATAGATATCGCGGCTGCGCGTGTCCACCCAGAGGGCATCTGCCGCTTTCACTTCATCGATCCGGTCCCTGATGTAATCAGGCTTCGCCAGCCAATAATAGGAGTCTTCAAACTCGTCGGGACAGGAAAGAAAAAACTGCTCAAAAGAGAGAATGGAAGTGTATCCGGCCAATTGAAGAGGCCGCTCGATGTCGCCAAAGCGTGCATTTATTTCCCGGTTGAAAACTGCGACAATCACGGTGGCGTCTCTCGGCACGGCAGGGTCGCTCAGCGTGCGCACCGGGACACCGTCGATAGAATCGGTCTTTGGCTGCCCGTCGAGGAACGCAATCGTCTCACAACCTCGCTTCACTAAGACGCGAAGCAGTTTCCGTCCGGTGTTGCCTGCCCCGAAGATAATAGCCCGCTCCTGCGGCCGCACGGTCGGGCAGCGAGCAGTGGTCAGTTGTTCGAGTGTTGAATAGAAATCAGACATCGAGAGAGGCCTTTTGCATGTTCGAAACTCGTTTAGTCGGTGAAGTCGAGCGCCGGCTCCATCTCCGAAAGCGGCTTCCCAAATTTAACTTTCGGATACAGATCAGTTTTCGGATCGAGCATGACCTGCAGAAGGCACGGCCCTGTGGTGGATTTCATCCAGTGAAGAGCCGCCTCGCAGCCTTTCATGTTGACGAGTGTTTTGGCCGGAATGCCATAAGAAAGCGCGACCTTCTCGAAGTCAGGAGCGGAGTAGCCCCAAACCGTCGACTGAAGGCGGCTTTCGAAGTAGGCGTCTTGAAACTGACGTACCATTCCAAGGCAGCGGTTGTTCAGGATCAGCATGCGGATCGGCAAGCTGTGCTGTGCCACGCTCTGAAGCTCCTGAATGTTCATCTGAAAGCCGCCGTCGCCCGCCACCAGCAGTGTTGTTCCGGACTCCATGGCGGCTGAAATCGCAGCGGGGAGCGCGAATCCCATCGCGCCAAGCCCGCTGGGCGAAAGAAAACGCTGTTCTTTGCCAATGAAAGAGGACTGCGCGGCCCAAAGCTGGTTCTGTCCGACATCTGTGACGACCACACGTGTGTCGGAGAGCGCTGCGGTCGCAGCACGCATAAAGGCGTTCGGGTTGATGGGCAGGTCTGCTCCGAGCTCATCCACGTCGGGGCGCTGGTCTCGCCACTGGGCGATGCGTGCTAGCCACTGGCTTCGCGCGGGCCACGTGATCGACTTTGACGCCTCCACAAATTCGGCAAGCGCGTCGCGAATGTCGGCGACGATCGGCAGGCAACCCGAGACGCGGTTATTGATTTGATCCGCGATGCAGTCCACCTGTACGATCTGACGACCGCTGAACACGTCCAAGACAGCTCCGGTCTGCCGGATGTCGAGGCGGCTGCCCAAAATCAGGAGCATGTCGGCTTCGACGAGAGCCTTGTTTGCCCACCGGTTTCCGTTCGTCCCAATGAGCCCGATCCGATAGGGGCTGTCGGAAGGCAGCACGTCCACGCCCATCAGCGAGTGAACAACGGGGATGCGGAGCTGGTCGATCCACGCGCGGAAAAGCGGGACAGCATGTGCGGCGCGGAGGCCGCCCCCCGCGAGGATCAACGGATTCTTGGCTTGGGCCAAGATCGCAGCGGCTGTCCGTATTGCGTCTTTCGGAACTGTTGCCGGGGCTGTGCGCATGCTGCACCCGTAGCCGCCGTCGGGCGCACCGGGCAACTCGGCACACTGAACATCCATGGGAATGTCCAAAAGAACTGGGCCTGGCCGTCCCTCCGTCGCCAGGGCGAAGGCCTGCTCCAGCAGTCCCGGAACCTCCTCGGGAGACTCCACTTGCCACGCCGCTTTTGTCACCGCGCGTGCCATGGCCACGATGTCCGTCTCCTGAAACCCTTGCTGGCGGATCTTTCGTTGGCCTCGCTGCTCGTTGCGGTTGACCTGCCCGGTAATGAATACGGTGGGACTGGAGTCGAAATAGGATCCGGCGACTCCGGTCAGCAGGTTGATGGCGCCAGGCCCACTGGTGGCCAGCGCCACACCCGGCACCCCTGTCAGGCGGCCGTAAGCATCTGCAGCCATGGCAGCCGACTGTTCATGCCGGAGTGACACGACGTGGATCCGGCCGTCCTTGTACAGCGCGTCGAGAAGATGCGTGATCATGCCGCCAGCGACCTCAAAAGCGCGTTTGACTCCGCGCTCATGGAGGCTGTTAACCAGATATTCGGCAACTGTCATAAATGAACGTTTCCGCCCGCTTTCCTACTCCCAGTCGTCCACACGGATGCGCTCGCTTTCCACGCCGAGATCGCGCAAGCGATTCTTGAACGCGCCGATCATCGCCGGTGGCCCCGAGAGATAGAAGAGTGCTCCGAGCGGCGCGGCGGCATGAATTGCCTCGATGTTCAGGATTCCCCTTTCGCCGGGAACAGAGCCGTTTTCGCAGTACACCGTCTTACCAAAGTTTGAAAGCTCGACCTCGCACCGACTGATCAGTTCGCCAAACAGATAGTGCTCTTCCGAGCGGATGCCGTAGTAGAGTGAAACCGCCTGCTCCGACTTCTGCTCCAGCATCTTTTTTAGCAACGCCAGGAACGGCGTGATTCCGACGCCGCCAGCGACGAGGATGAGGGGCTGGTCGTCTGGGAAGAGAAATTCGCCGTAAGGCAGTTTCAGCCAGCACTCTGAGCCCTTCTCCAGCGTTTTGTAAATCCGCTCCGTATAGCGGCCCTTCACCGAGATGGTCAGGGCCAGCTCGCGCGCCCGCTCGGCAGGAGACGAGGCGATTGAAAAAACACGCGATTCGGGCCATTGGCGGTCTGGCTGATACTCGTCCAACGTCAGGTGCAGGAACTGCCCCGCGTGAAATTTGGGCACGCGCCCCTGAGGAACGAGCTGATAACTGACCACTGAGCCGGTGTGCTTCACGACGCGCTCAACGATCGCTTTGACTTTAACGGGCGTGGCCATACTTAGAACCTCTTCACAAAGTCGCGGATCGTTTCCGTGACATAGTTGATCTTAGCTTGGGTCAGGCCGGGGAACACGCCCATGAACAGGGTGTTGTTCATGATGTAGTCCGTGTTCTCAAGGCCACCGACGACCCGGTGCTCGATTGACAGGTACCCGGGCTGGCGAAGCAGGTTGCCTGCGAACATGCCGCGCGTTTCAATCAAATTTCCGTCAAGGTGCTTCGCCAGTTCGACCCGGCTGAACGGCGCGTCAGCGCGGAGCGTCAGGATATAGGCGAACCAGGATGGGTCGCTGTGCGCGGTCGCCTGAGGCAGGATGAAGAAATCCTCCAGCCCGCTGAGACCCTCCGTGATCAGGCGGAAGTTCTCCTTGCGTCGCTCCGTGAACGTCTGCAGCTTGTCCATCTGAGCGACCCCGACCGCAGCCTGCATGTCGGTCATCTTCAAATTATAGCCAATGTGCGAGTAGACGTACTTGTGGTCGTAGCCCTTCGGAAGCGTGCCGTACTGCTTGGTGAAGCGGCAGCCGCAGGTGTTGCTTTCGCCGCCTTCGCAGTAGCAGTCGCGGCCCCAGTCGCGGAAGCTTCTGATGAGACGCGCCAGCGCCGGATCGTCCGTGATCACGCACCCGCCCTCGCCGGTCGTGATGTGATGGGCGGGATAGAACGAGCCGGTCGCGATGTGGCCGAAGGTGCCGGTCAGCTTCCCGCGGTAACGGCTTCCCAAGGCGTCGCAGTTGTCCTCGATCAGCCAGAGCTTATGCTTCTTGGCGAAGGCGCAGACGGCGTCGAGATTGAAGGGGTTGCCGAGCGTGTGAGCGATGAAGACCGCCTTGGTCTTGGGCGAATACGCGTCTTCCAGCTTGGACGCGTCGATGTTGTAAGTGCCCAACTCCACATCGACGAAAACGGGGATCAGCCGGTTTTGCACGATGGGTGCGACCGTCGCGGGAAAGCCTGCGGCAACGGTGATGACCTCGTCGCCCGGAGCCAGCCGGCGGCTGCCCAGCGACTCCGCCGTCAGCGCCGAAACGGCCAGCAGGTTGGAGGAGGAGCCCGAGTTCGTCAGAATCACGTCGGACACGTCGTAAAAGTCTTCCAGCTTGCCGCTGAACTCCTCGGCATAGCGTCCCGCCGTCAGCCAGAAATCGAGCGACGAATCGACCAGGTTCACCAGCTCGTCTTTGTCAAAGACCCGGCCTGCATAGTTGACGCGGGTTTTACCCGGAACGAAGGGCGCGCTCTGCGCCGTCGCGTGAGCCAGTCGGTAGTATTCAGCAACTTTGTCCAGAATGTCCGCGCGCAACTGTTCCCGTGAAGTCATACAAAAAGCTCTCCATATGCAGCCATGTCGGCCTCGCACGCCTCGCGGGCGTCGGCCCCTTCGCACAACACGCTCCGGTACCACCGTGCGGTCTTGCTCACCATCTCCTCGCAGGTCCAGCGAGGACGCCAGCCGAGTTCCCAGCCGGCTTTTTCGATGCTCAGCCGGAGGATGGACGCCTCATGGAGCTGTCCGGGCGAACTCTGATCGACCCATCCGCCTGTGCCCCACGCTTTCACGAACGCATCGACGAGTTTGCCGACAGGAAGCTCGGTCCCCGGAACCGGCCCGAAATTCCAAGCCTCGCACCATTTCGGACTGGCTTTCGTCAGCATGGCGGAAGCGAGGGTCAGATAGCCGGAGAGCGGCTCAAGGACATGTTGCCACGGGCGGATCGCGTGCGGATTCCTGACCGGCACGGGGCGGCCTTCGGTGAGCGCCGCCACCAGGTCTGTCACAATGCGGTCGCGCGCCCAGTCGCCTCCGCCGATCACGTTGCCGGCGCGGGCGGACGCGAGCTGCACGCCGTGCCCACTCAGCTTGTCCGGCGAAAAGAAGGACCGGCGGTAGGAGGCGATCAGAAGTTCGGACGCGCCTTTGCTGGCGCTGTAGGGATCGTGCCCGCCCATGGCGTCGCACTCGCGGTAGCCCCAGACCTGCTCGCGGTTCTCGTAGCACTTGTCGGTTGTGACGCAAACGACAGCGCAGGGCCTTTTCAGCGCCCGGACAGACTCCAGCACGCTAGCCGTGCCCATCACGTTGACCTCGAATGTCTCAAACGGCAGGGCGTAGCTGTCGCGCACCAGCGGCTGCGCCGCCAAGTGGAAAAGGGCGTCGGGGCCGAACGATACGAGTGCGTCGCGCATGAGCGGCCTGTCGCGAATGTCGCCGAGCGTTTCGCCAGACAAGAGGCCGCGAACGTTTGAGAGCGCGTAATTCGAGGGCTCGGTCGGCGGGGGCAGCGAGAATCCGTAAACCTCGGCGCCGAGACGGTG
>CAYSXF010000116.1:0-8732 GCA_964434815.1 uncultured Lentisphaeraceae bacterium | reverse complement strand
GTCTTCATCTTTCAGATCGCGGGAGACTTGACCATGGCGAGCGCTCAGCATGTGATCCTGCTCGGCGGCGCACAGGCCAAAAACATCTTCTGGCAGGTCGCCGGCGGCGTGGGTGCGGTCCTTGGAACCACGGCGCACATCGAGGGCGTCATCCTGACTGCGAAGGCGATCACCCTGCAAACGGGGGCCACCTTCAACGGCAAGCTCTTGGCGCAGGCACGCGTCGATTTGGACAACAACACCGGCTTGGATTCGAGTTTGATCGTACGGCTGGAGATCATCTCCGAGCACGGCACAGGCACGCCGCCGACTGGGGTCTATTTCAACGTCTCCGGCAGCCTGCTGACGAACAGCATCACGGCCTCGGAAACGCTCGGCGGGACGCAGTACGTCAACGTCGGATGGAGCATGATCGGCAACGATCCGGTCGCGGGCGTCACCAACTCCATGACGATGGTGCACACCAACGACGCTGTGCTGACGTGGCTGTGGAGCACCAACTACCTGCTGAACGCCTCGGCTGTCGGAAACGGCGTGGTCACTGGCGACGCCAACGGCTTCTACATTGACGGTTCGAATGTAACCGTTACCGCCGTGCCGACGTTGGGGTCCTCCTTCTTGGGGTGGACGGGCGACCTGAGCGGACCGACCAACAATTTAACGCAGAGTATGACCATGGACCAGGCCCGGACCGTGGTCGCACACTTCACCATCGGCTCGTCGAACGTGGTGTTGGAGATCGTTTCCGCGCACGGCACGGGCACGCCGGCGACCGGGGTCTACTTCAACGTCTACGGCAGCCTGCTGACGAACAGCATCACGCCCGTCGAGACGATGGGCGGCACGCAGTTCGTGAACACGGGCTGGAGCATGATCGGCAACAGCCCGGACATGGGCAATACCAACCTGATGACGATGATCCAGACCAACAGCGCCGTGCTGACGTGGCTGTGGAGCACCAACTACCTGCTGAACGCCTCGGCAGGTCCGGGCGGCGGCGTCACAGGCAGCCCCACCGGGTTCTATGTCGCCGGCTCCACTGTCGTGGTCACCGCGACGCCCAGCCTCGGCTACCAGTTTGTGGGCTGGACCGGCAACGTGAGCGGGCCCACCAACAACGCGGTGCAGACCCTGGCCATGGATCAGGCACGGACGGTGGTGGCGACCTTCAGCCCCACCTTTATCGACGTGTCCTCGCAGGTGGTCTGGAGTGTCGAGTGGTTTTGCAACCCCTGTAACGGGTTGTTTATTGGAACCCTGACGATCTCTAACGTCAACGCTCAGAAATCCCTCACGGCACCGATCTGGTTTGAGGTTCAGAGCTCTCCGCTGTATCGGCTACACAACCCCACCGGTTTTGACCCCCACACCGGCATGTACTATATCGACATCAGCACCGCCGTCGCCAGCAAGTTGCTCACAACCGGCGATGGCGACTTGGCGCTCGATCCCGGCGAATCTGTGACTGTTACTGGAATTGAATTGATCGGCGACACGATGCCCGTTGGCTTGGTCATGGCCGTGTGGGCTGACCCGCCCGACGCGGTCGTGGCGAGTCACGCGGTGGGCGTGGCGTTTGAGATGCCGCTGCCGGTGGCGTTTGCAGCGGCAACGAAGGTCACGGTCAGCGGCCTGCCCTCCGGCTTGAGCTACAATGCGGCCACCCGGATGATCACGGGCGTGCCGATGAAACCGGGCGCGTTCGCTGTGGCGATTTCCGCGGCGGGCGTGCCGAAACAGACCATCATCATCGGAATCGGGGCGCTGCCGATATGGGCGACTGGCTCGTTCAACGGGTATATCGAAGGCGGAGGCGTGGCCTCGATGACGGTTTCGGCGACGGGCAAGGCGACGGGCAAGCTGGCGTTCGGTGGTCTGAACTATGCGTTCACTTCGGCGTCGTACATTGCGGGCGGAAACGCGGATATTGGGTTCGCCGTTGACTCCGTTGCCAAGTCCGGACAGTCTACGCTGCCGCTGACGCTGCATATAAACCGGGCCGCAGACCCGGCCCCTCAGACGCTGGGCGCGGCGGTCGGCCAGTTTAGCGGCGCACCGCTGGCCCTGTACCGCAACGTGTGGAAAGAGGAAGGCGAGGCTCTCGCCCCCTACATCGGCTACTATACGGCCACGCTGCCGGGCAACAAGGACTATGGCAGCGGCTATCTGACCTTCACCGTGGACAAGGCGGGCAGCGTGAAGGTGGCAGGCAGTCTGGCTGACGGCATAGCGGCGACTACGGGTGGCATGCTGATCCTCGACGATGCGGGGCGCGTATGGACGGCGGTGTCGGCTCCTTACGCTTACAAGGGCGCCAGCCTCTTTGGCATCGCGCAGTTCGTAAAGCCTGCAGGCGAAGCCGTGTACCTGCGGCCGCTTGACGGAGGCTCGCTCCTGTGGCAGAACCACAGCCAGACGGCCACGTCGGTTTACGGCGAGGGGTTCGGCCGCGAGCTCGGGCTGTCCGGCGGCTGGTTCGATAAGATCGGCAATCTGAACGATTATTACATGAATAGGACGCTGTCGGTTGGCACGGAGACGAATGCGCCTACGCCCGAGCTCTGGGTCAGAAACATCGCCTATGAGTCTGCCTCGTGGGATCCGGACGGAATCGCGCTGACTGTTACGACCAACAAGTCCGGCGTGTTGACCGGCATTGCGGCGCCCAACGCAGGTGCCCCGGTGAAAGCGGGCGGCGTATGGAATTACGATGCGGAAAACCCGACGGGACTGAAGGTCACGCTGTACCGCGCGACGGGCGTGTTTAAAGGCTCGTTCAAGGCGTGGTTCGACTACGCGGCGTCTCACACTTCAAAGAACATCAAGTTCTCTGGCATCCTGACGCCTGAGCGCGAAAACAAGGGCGATGGCGTCGCGGGCAGAGGTTTCTTCCTCTGGGCTGACAAGGCGAACCACCTCAACCCGCAGAACAAGAGTGTCCAGTACAGTTTCGATTGGTCATATGACCTGAAGATCCTGCTCTCCGAGCCTTCCCTATAACGATCGGCTCACACATATAGCAGGAATAGAGCCCGCCCCGCCTATTTGGGGGCGGGCCTATTTATTTCGTGCTGTAAGCGTCCGCAGGCCGTTCACGTCACGGGGAAATTTGTGCGCCCGCCTTACGCCAGCTTCCACGGCGCACGCATGACCGGCGTCATGAGCCGGTTGGCCTCGTCGTCGCCAGTGAAGACTTCCTTGACCGGATCCCATCTCAGCTTGCGCTTCAGACGCATAGACATCATGTTGACGAGGCAGGCGGTGCAACTGCGGTGGCCGATCTCCACATCGGCGAAGGGCTTGATGCCGCGCTTGACCGCGTCGACGAAGTTCTGCTCGTGTCCTGCCGTGCGGCCGAGCTTGACCTCAAACGTTGCGGGATCGAGTTTCAGCAGCTTTTCGTCGGACGCCTCCAGCGTGCCCTCGTGGACGCGGAGGAAGATCCATCCTTTGTCGCCTTCGAAGCGCACGCCGCGCGGCTTGCGCGTGGTGCCGCCGATCATCTTCACGCCGTTGGCGTAGGTGTTCTCGAACTCGAACGACATCGGCGCGTTGTAGAGGCCGTGGTTGTCGTCCCATCCCTTGGCCTCGATCGAGACAGGCCCGGTGTGATCCGTGTTGTTGCCGAGCTGCGCGAGGTCGATCACGTGTGCGCCGCGGTCGGACATTTCGCCGCAGCCGAAGCTCAGATGGAAACGCCAGCTTCCGGGATGGAGCCCAGGATAGTAAGGGATCTTGGGCGTGTGCCCCAGCCAGAAATCGTAGTTCAACTCTACAGGGGCTTCGGTCGGCGCAGGCATCGCGGTCTGCTGGCGGACCCGCTGATGGTGGCCCTCCTCTGTGGGCAGATTGATGAACATCGTGTGAAGCTTGCCGATGAAGCCGTTGCGGACGATCTCGCAGCAGAAGCGGGCGTTGTCGCGCGAGCGCTCGCAACTGCCGGTCTGAAGCACCACACCGCATTTGCGCACCGCGTCGCGCAGAGCCTTGCTCTCGCCGATCGAATTGGCCAGCGGCTTCTCACAGAAGATGTGCTTGCCGGCGCGTGCGGCGGCGATGCTCACGAGCGCGTGCCAATGGTCCGGCGTGGCTACGGTCACGGCGTCGATGTCTTTGCGCGCGATGAGTTCGCGGAAGTCGGCATAGGGCTGGCATGTCTTATCGCCGTACTGCTTATTGGTCTCATCGACGCACTTCTGCAGTTCGCGCGTGTCGAGGTCACAGGCGGCGACCACGCGGACTTCGCTCAGTTTGCTGAACTGCCGGGCCAGATGCCGGCCGCGACCGCCCGTGCCGATCACCGCCACCGTCAGCCGCTCGTTTGCGCCGAAGGCCGAGGCGGGCACAAGATACGGGAAGGCCGAGGCGGCAGCGACGGTGCCCAACGAACGGTTCAGAAACGAGCGGCGCGTGATCCCCTGCTTCATGCTAAATCCCCCTTTTTCAGTTTGTAGCTGTCAGTTAACCAAAAACCGGACGATATGCCACGCCTGAAATTCAGGTAAAATAGGTGAAAACCGCACTTGCCGTGACTAACCTGTTGCCTTATGATTACCTGACCAAAGCCGAATGGTACGAATGATGCTTGTGGGACCAAAGTCCTACCCTTTGTCGGAACACACACATGGCAGGCCCTTTTCTTAGTATGAGTCAGCAGCAGCGTCAGGTGATGACGCTTGCGCCGCAGTTGCGCCAGTCTCTGGAGATGCTCCAGATGCCGGTTTTCGAATTGCGTGCTGCGATACTGAAAGAGATGTCGATCAACCCCACGATCGAAGATCTGAAGGACCCGGTCGAGGTGATGACCTCCGTCGCCATGCCTGACAAGCCGCAGGAGCATGTCACGGATGCCGGTCTCGACTTCAACCCCGACGTTGACGCCATCCTCCAGCAGGACGACGAGTGGCGCGACTACTTCATGCAGGGCATGGAGAACGCCTCTTCGAACGATGACGCGGAAGAGAAGCGGCAGTACATGTTCGACTCCGTCCGTCAGCACGTCTCGCTGCAGGACCACCTGATGGAGCAGCTCACCCTCACGGACCTCGCGCCGCAGGACCGCGAACTCGCGATCAACCTGATCGGCAACGTCAACGACGACGGCTATTTCACGGGAAGCCTGCCGGACATCGTCATGATCACCGGTCGCTCCGAGCGCGAAGTGCTCGACGTTCTCAAGGTCATCCAGTCGTTCGACCCGCCCGGCGTCGGCTCGCGCTCCCTGCGCGAGTGCCTGCTTCAGCAGCTCGACCTCGTCGAGGATTCGCCGTGGGAGGACGAGGCCAGGCTGGTGATCGACAAGCATCTCGAAAAACTCGGCGCGCACGACGACAAGGCACTCTGCAAGCTTCTGAACCTGACACGCGACGAACTCGCCCATACCGTGTCGCTCATCCGCAGCCTCAACCCTAGGCCGGGGCGGTCGTTCGAAAGCACAAAAACCGAATACGTCGAACCCGAGGTCTTCGTGGTCAAGGAGAAGGGCGTCTTTGTCGCCAAAGTGGACAACGACCAGTTGCCGCACATCCGCATCAGCAAGCACTACCGCAGCCTGCTCGAAGACAAGAGCGTCTCCGGCGAAACCAAGTCCTACATCCGCGAACGCATCCGGGCCAGCGCGTTCCTCATCCGCAGCATTTACCAGCGCCAGGAAACCATCCGCAAGATCGCGCAGGAGATTGTGGACGCGCAGACCGCTTTTCTGACGCAGGGCGTCGAGGCGCTCCACCCCATGACGATGGCGGAGGTCGCGAAAAAAGTGGGCGTGCACGAAACCACGGTCAGCCGCACAGTCGCCAACAAATACATGCGCACGCCCATGGGCCTGTTCGAAATGAAGTACTTCTTCACCCCAGGGCTCAAGACAAGTGACGGCTCGTCGGTGTCGAACAAGTCCGTGCAGGACCAGATCAAACGGCTGGTCGACGCGGAAAACCCGGCGAGCCCGCTGTCCGACCAAGCCCTCGAGCAAATGCTGTCCGAGCAAGGCGTCAAAGTCGCCCGCCGCACCATCGCCAAGTACCGCGGCATCCTGAAGATTCAGCCGTCCCACGAGCGCCGCAGAACATAAGGCACGCGCATCTCGTCTCAGTCCACGTACAGGTCCGGCGGCGGCGCCATCACCCTGATCTGCACGCCCGGCGTCTCTTTAACGTTCGCTCCCGTCATCTTGAAAAGGATGCGGATGCCGGCCCCCATGCAAACCAAAAGCACCAGGCCCACGCCCGCTAGGACGACGACCTGTTTGTGAGGCAACGCTCTCGGCAGCTTGCTTTCCACACCGCTCTTCAGCTTGCTGATGCCGTCCACAAATTTCTGTATGCGCGCGAGGCGGCGCGCGTGCGCGGCCTCATCGTGAGCCTCCGGGGCACGCTCGGAGTCCATGCGTCCGCCGATCTTAAAAACCGGCTGTTTCGCCTTGCGTCCGCCTCGGCGCGAGCCCCCATCCTCAGACCGATTATCCTCTGAAGCGCTCTCCTCTGCTACCGGCTTGCGGCGCAAAGTCTGCGGCCGGAAGAGATCCGGCTCGTCCGACTCGGCATAGGCTTCCTCGGGCTCGACGACGAGCCCGGCCCGATCCTCAGCATCAAGCTCAGTTGTTTCAACCGTTGGGGGAAGCGGCTCAGGAACAGGCACTTCAGAGGCGTGATTGTCGGGCTCTTCGACGCGCACGACCACCGGAAGAGGCGCCTCTTCGACGCGCGCGGGTGCCTGCGGCATGCTCAGCGGCCGCACCGACGGCTTGGGCTGCACCGGCTGACGCTGCGGCAAGACAGGCGCCGCCACGCCCCCGGCGGCATGGGGGGCGCTCTCGGAAAACGACTCGGCTGGCGACTCGACGCGCTTCGTGCGCACCGCAGGGGTGCGGGCGCCCGCATAGAGCTCCATAAAGTCGCGGATCAACGGTTCAGAATCAAGCTCCAGCAATTCCGCGTACAGCCTCACGAAACCGCGCCCGTAGATGGGTGCGGCGATGCGCCGGAAGTCTTCCCGCTCCAGATCCTCCACAACCTGAACCATCATGTGCGTGCTTTCGGCCACGTCAGAGAGGGAAAGCCCCTTCTGAACCCGTGCATTCTTCAGTGTCTCGCCCAGTGCCATCGCTCAGCCCTCCTTTGCTCTACACCCGGTCATCCGCCGTCTCAGCCACGCCGCTGTCGATGGCCGGAGACGCCTCCGCGTCATCGTCGGCCAGCCCGGCATGGCCCGGGATCTCGTTGTCCAGGTCAATCAGAATTTCACGCGTGCCAGAGCCGACCTGCGGCCCTACCACGCCTCGCTCCTCAAGCATGTCCATCAGCCGCGCGGCGCGCGTATAGCCGATCCGCAAGCGCCGCTGCAGCATGGTTGTGGAAGCGCGCCTCGTCAGCCGGACCACCTCCAACGCGTTCGGCATCAGCTCGTCGTCAGCCTCGCCGCCGCCGTCCGCCGCCTCGGCCTCGCCCTCAGCCTGCTCCGCATCGTCACCGTTCATCGCGGCATCCGGATCGCTTTCCTTGATCTTCTCCAACCGCCCGATCAGCGCCTGGTCGTAGCACGGGCGGCAATGGCCCTTGACGAACGTCACCACCCGCTCGATCTCGTCGTCGCCCACCCACGCCCCCTGCGCGCGCATCAGTTGCGAGCCCTCTTTCAGAAACAGCAGGTCGCCCTTGCCGATGAGCTCCTCCGCGCCCGGGCTGTCGAGAATCGTGCGGCTGTCGTTGGACTGCGACACCTTGAAGGCGATGCGCCCCGGAATATTGGACTTGATCGTGCCGGTGATCACGTCCACCGAGGGCCGCTGCGTGGCCAGGATCAAATGGATGCCCACGGCGCGCGAAAGGGAGGTCAGGCGCGCGATGGCAGGCTCAATCTCCTTGCCCACGGCGGACATGATGTCGGCGACCTCGTCGACCACGATCACGATGTACGGCAGCTTGTCGGGCATGTCGTCGGAAGCCGCAGGCGCGGGCGCGGGAGCCGACGCCCCACCGTCGAACAGCTCCTCTTGCTGTGCGACTTGACGGTTGTTATAGCCGACGATGTTGCGGCATCCGACCTTCTGGAGCAGGCGGTAGCGCTTCTCCATCTCCATGATCGCCCAGCGCAGACCGAAGGCCACCTTTTTGGGATCGTTGATGACCGGCACCAGCAGATGCGGCAGGTCGTTGTAGCAGGTGAACTCGACCCGCTTAGGATCCACCAGAATCAGGCGGAGCTGCTCCGGCGTGCGGCTCATGAGAAAGCCGCAGAGGATCGCGTTGAGGCACACGCTCTTGCCGGAACCCGTGGCGCCGGCCACCAGCAGGTGCGGCGCCTTGGTCAGGTCGAAAATCAGGTCGTTGCCCGCGACATCCTTGCCGAGCACCAGCGGCACCTCGTAGGTGCACCGTTTCCACGTCTCGCCTTCGATGATTTCGCGGAAGGTGACCGGGCGGGCGCGGCGGTTGGGGATCTCGACACCCACCGCGTTTTTTCCGGGGATCGGCGCTTGCACGCGCAAGCTCGTGGCTTCCAGCGCCATCTGCAGGTTCGCGGTGAGGCTGGCGATGCGTTCGACCTTGATATTTGGCGCAGGCCGCAGCTCATACTGCGTCACCACCGGCCCGGGGGTCGTGCCCACCACATCGACCGGCACGTTGAACTGCCGCAGCGTCTCGACCAGCACGGCGGCGGTCGCCTGAATGTCGCCGTGGTCCGCCGTTCCTTTGGGCACGGGATTGAGCAGCGTCAAGGGGGGCAACGGATAA
>CAYSXF010000115.1:0-8745 GCA_964434815.1 uncultured Lentisphaeraceae bacterium | reverse complement strand
ATAAGAGACAGGTCTACGGGCTGGGCGGTGCGGTGATGGCGGGCGACCACACGGGGGCGGGTAAATGGGCGGCATTGCGGGTGCGGCCTGCGGACAGCGTGACGGGCGAGCTCCCTCTCTTTTTCCGTAAGCTGGCTTACGGAGACGGTTGGAGCACGACGCCGTTCGTCACGCGGCTGGTGGTGGCGGAGTAGGTGGTTTGAAGTTTAACGCAGCAGTCGGAAAAGCGGGTGACGGCAGGCCTTCTTGTCGAAGGACAGAACGGTATTGCAGGCATTCGCGGCTGCGACGTGGCCGATCAGCAGGTCTGATAGGTCGCACGACGTTTTGTTGGCATCCGCCAGCAGGCCCCGAACCACATCCGCCGCGTCAACTTTCAGAACCGGAAGCGTCGTTAGGGCGGTTACGGCTTCCAGGATGTCTCGCCGAGGAAGGTTGTAAACGGATTCAAGAACCCAGAAAAGTTCAAGAAGGACAGGCAGGGAGATGAAAAAGGAGTTCTTCTTCGTTTCGGCTTCTTTGAACAACCGATACACGGCTTGTGTCTGAGCATCATCGTCGGCTACGAGAAACCGCACCAAGATGTTGGTGTCTATCCCCGTCATGGACGGACCTCCCGGGTCAGACGCTGCCGGATCGCCGCGTTCATCGCGTCGACCGTCACGGGGGGCTGTCCTTTGCGCTTCAAGATGCCGAAGACGTTGTCGACGCCGCGCGACAGGGGCTTCATCACCGCTTCGCCTTCGGACAGGGTGAAGGTGACTCGGCTGCCTGCGCGGAGATGAAACGCATCCCGAAGCGCCTTAGGCAGGGTCAATTGCCCTTTGCTGGATAGTGACGCGGTAAGCATAAATGAGACTCCTTACTAAATTGATTTCCTTACAGTATAGTCATCGGGCGGCGCATCCGTCAAGCCCGTCGACGCTCATAAGCGACGGATCACACAGCAAAGAATACAAGAACCCTTTCCGCGCTATCCGCGAAATCCGTAGCCTCTCGTTGTTTCACTCTGCGGTTTCGGACAGAACGGAGCGTAGGACTCGAGTGCCCAAGCATCTAAGCGCATTCGCATCGCATGTTGACGGTTCAGCACAGCTTCGCCCTCCAGTTCTCAAGCGAATCCGCAGGTTGGAGGGCGAGGCTGCGCCGAGCCGCCGTCTACACAACCGCCTCATGACGCACAGCGGCGACAGAGTGACAAGGTCACATGGCGCTAAGATAAGCGCAGATGCTTGGGCACGCGACGCCTACTGCATGACGCATGCGTTTCTGGTTCAAGCTACGGATGGTACGGATTTCGCGGATGAGAGTTGCTACAGTTTTTCACACAGCAAAGAAAACAAGAACCCTTTCTGCGCTATCCGCAAAATCCGTAGCCTCTCATCGTTTCCCTCTGCGGTTTCGGACAGAAAGGAGCGTAATACTCGAGTGCCCAAGCATCTAAGCGCATTCGCATCGCATGTTGGCGGCTCAGCACAGCTTCGCCCTCCAGTTCTCGAGCGAATCCGCAGGTTGGAGGGCGAGGCTGCGCCGAACTATCGGCCACCATGCGGGCCTTTCTGGACGACGTTACAGAACTGGTCATTCTGGAAAGTGGCTTCCAGGCACTTTTCTCCCCCTCTGGGCGTAAATGACAAGTAGTAGCGGTGATTTACGCCCAATGAAGCTCTGGGAGTGGTGAGGAATCCATGCACTCAATGGCAAATGAAATGCACGCAGCGGCATAGACGGTGCATCAAGAAACAGGCATTCTATACACGGTGCCATAAGTTCGTGCATATTCGGAGCATTCGCGTTTCGGTCGGCGCGGGAAGCCGCGCCGCTCCCAGACTGACGAACGCCTATGTCGCCGTGTATCATTGGCATTCAAAAGGGATAAACGAATCATGAGGCGGAGAAATTTTCGGGCAATCGGGATCGGGGTGCTGTGTCTGGCGGCGTGGGCTGGCTTCGCGCATCCGCCGAAGAGCGCGGATCTGATGGAGTCCGACGCGCGGCAGCGGCGCGATCTGAGCCTGCCGATGTCGCGCGTGGTGCTGAATTTTTTCGATTTCAAAAGCACCAACACGGCCTTCCGGTTCAGCACGGCTCCGAACCTGCCGCTGCATGCCGCGTGGCTGTCCACGGAAAAGAACGACACCCGCAAGAAAGCCGCGTCGCGCTTCAGCCGCACGGTGCCGGAGTTGTTCACGCTCTACCGGAGTGACGGGGCGGATTTCGAGGCGGCAGTGACGAATCCTGCCGTGTCGTTGGCAGCGGGGTTCAAGACGGCGTGGACGCCCCATGCGTTGCCGTTCTCGGCAAATTATTCGAACGGCTCTGTGGTTGTCGGCGAGGACTTTCTTTCAGACGAGCAGACGGCTCTGCGGACCATGCGCTTTGCGGGCACGCCGTCCGGGTTCTATGTGGCCGGGCGTTTCGCAGGGAAGGCCGAGGTTGCCGGTGACGGTATCGTGATCCGCAACGGCCATATCCGGTACGCGGTGGCGGCCAGCGCGAAAGGGCGGTTTGAGGTGATCGCGCCGGCCAAGCAACTGCGCGCGTTCGGAGATCCCAACGTGAGCGAGGCGGCTTGGGGCGGCGCGGCATCCGGGGTGGAACCGCGCGAGCGCGGCGGGTGGTTCTTCCGTGTCGATACGGATACGTTGCCCGACGGCGAGCTGAGGCTTGCCGCCGCGTTCGCCGAGGAGGACGACACGGATGAGGCATGCATGAAAGCCGCGCGAAGGGCGGTCAAGGGGACGTGTGCGGTCGAGGCGCGTCACGCGCGCGAGGCGCAATGGGACAGGCTGCTGGCGCTTGTGCCGGAGCCGCGGAACACGGATTTGCTGAAGCAGGTCGAGCCCAAAGGCGCGACGGCCGAAGGGATCAGGCAGGCGTACTACAAGGCGTGGGTGTTCACGATCCAGAACGTCATGCCTCCGGACAAGAAGCGTTATCCGTATCCGCAACTGGCGGCCGGCAAGCCTTCGCTGTGGGATGAGGGCGAGGCGCGGGCGCCCTTCTCGGCGGCGTGGGAGAGTTTCCTGGGCATGCAGTTCTACGCGTATGTAGATCCGCAGGTGTCGTGGCAGGCGTTCAAGGGGCTGATGTCGCTGGTCGACGCGGAGGGGATGCTGGGCGGCGAGAGCCTGCCGTCGCGCAAGGCGCAGACCGCCATGATCCTCTACCGGCTGACGGGCGACAAGCGGGCGCTGGCCGAGACCTATCCCGCGCTCTGCCGATACCTGACGTGGCGGATGAAGATCACGCACTGGATCTATGGCGATATGAAGCCCGATCCAAACAAGAAGGATGCCGAGTTCGCCTTCTCGGCGATCATCGACATGGAGCACGTGGCGTCTATCGCGGAGATACTGGGCAAGCCGGAGGAAGCGGCGCAGTGGCGTGCGAAACGTGCGGCCTTTTTCGATCAGGCGAAGACGTGGTTCTGGCAGACGCCGACGACACCGCCGATTCAAAACTGGAATCGCACCTGCAGGCCGAACGATCAGAATAATACGGTGTGGGTGACCACGGGTTTGTACATGGATGGGCTGCTGTCGGGCGACTATCTGGCCAGCATGGTGGCTCGTTTCGACAGAGACTTTGATCCGAACGCGAATTTCGCAGGATTCTTCATGCCAAAATACCCTGACATGAGTTATTCTGTGTACGGGTTGCTGACGCACGGGCTGACCGGCCGCGCGCGCGGCACCATGGAGGCTGCGGTTCGCGATATCGTGCGCGCGGGCGCGCCGTTCGCAGAGCAGTATATCGGCGATGATTTTCGGGCAGACGGCGTGCGCCCCTCGCTCTTCGGATCGAGCATGGTCTTGGACTTCACGCTGCTGATGAACGGGTACAAGTACGACCGAGGTGTGCCGGCCGCCGTCATTACCTTGCCCCGACAAGAGGGCGGGGTGTCGGGGCTCCTGTTGTGGGGACGCCGTTACGATTTGGAACTGGGCCGCGCGATGCGGTTCGGACGGCAGGGCCAGACGTTGCGGGAGTATCCGGCTGAAGCGGGGCAGATTGTTCCTTTGGAAGCGGAGTAAACGGGAGAAGCGTATGGCTGATATCGCACAACGGTTCAAGAATAACCCCATCCTGCGACCGGCGGATATTGTTCCCTCGCTGCCGGAGCTGAAAATTCAGTGTCTGTTGAACCCCGGCGTCTTCCGCTTCGAAGGCAAGGTCTGGCTGCTGCTGCGCGTGGCCGAGCGCCCCCCTCAGAAGCCCGGCAAAGTCAGTTTTCCGGTGCTGGAGAACGGGCAGACCAAAATCCTCGAGTTCGATGCCGATGACCCCGATCTCGACACGCGTGACCCGCGCGAATACAAATACAAAGGGGTGGGGTACCTCTCCACCCTGTCGCACCTGCGTCTGGTGTGCAGCGACGACGGCGTGACATTCCGCTCAGCCGGCCTGCCCCCTCTCGTCGGGGCGAACGAGCACGAAGCCTTCGGGATTGAGGATTGCCGCGTGGCGACGATGGCTGACGGGCGTTATGTGCTGACATATACCGCAGTGTCTGCGAACGGTTACGGCCCTGGGATGCGTATCACGCGGGACTGGCGCACATTTGAGCATTACGGCATGGTCCTTCCTCCATCGAACAAAGATTGCGCCGTCTTCGAGGAGCAGGTGGGCGGGGACTATGTGTGCCTGCATCGTCCGAGTGGGGTGATCGTGGGCGGTCATTACATCTGGCTGGGCCGTTCGCCTGATTTGCGGCACTGGGGGCAGCATGTGTGCATCGCGCGGACGCGGCCGGGGATGTGGGACAGCGCGAGGGTCGGAGCGGGGGCCGCTCCGATCAAAACGGAGCGAGGCTGGCTGGTGATCTATCACGGGGCCAATGAGCAGCACCGTTACTGCCTGGGCGCGATGCTGCTGGACCTCAAGGACCCCGCACGCGTTCTGGCCCGCAGCGACGAGCCGATCATGGAGCCGGTGGAGACCTATGAGAAGACCGGCTTTTTCGGCAATGTGGTCTTCACCAACGGTCATCTGGTGGATGGGGATACGGTGACGCTCTATTATGGCGCTTCTGACGAGGTCATCTGCGGCGCGCGGCTGTCGATCAAGGCGGTATTGGAGCATCTGAAATGAAGAAACTGTTCAAGGAGATCGAGGTGTTCCGGCAGCAGCCTCGCAACACGCGCATCCTGCTGCTGACGACGCTGCTCTACTCGTTCGTCCTGCCGGTGATCAACATCTTCGTGGCCGCTTACATCATGCGGAACTCGCAGGACGTGTCCAAGGTGGTGCTCTACCAGCTCACGGTTTACTCCGGAATCCCGCTTACCTTCTTGGCGAACGGATTTCTGCTGAGCCGTTTCAGGGGATCCTATCTCTACGCTTTCGGCATGCTGCTGAGCGGGGTCTCGATGTTCATGATGACCTCCATCAAGTCGCTGGAGCTGTCGGGGATCGCGGTAGCCGGACTGGTGATGGGCATGTCGTTCGGCTTCTACTGGGCGAACCGCGATTATCTGGTGCTGAAATGCACGGACGACCATAACCGCAACTACTACTACGGCATCGAGACCTTCTTCAACACCTTGTGCAACGTGGTGGTGCCAGGCTGTGTCGGGTGGTTCATCGCAGCCTCGCCGCATCTTTTCGGGACCGACAACATCAATGCGGCGTACCGCGCGGTCACCGGCGCCGTGGTGGTGTTGACGGCGCTGGCCTCGTGCATCGTGCTGCGGGGCGATTTCGGCCATCCGCGCCAGCCCGCGTTCGTGTTCTTCAGGTTTCAAAAGATCTGGTACGAGATGCTGGCGCTGGGCTCGCTCAAGGGCATGGTGCAGGGCTTTCTGGTGACGGCGCCGGCCATGCTGATCATGCAGGTGATGGGCGGCAAAGAAGGCGCGCTCGGCACCGTCCAGAGCATCGGCGCGATGGTGTCGGCGGTGGTGATGTATGCGATCGGCCGTAAGACCCGGCCCGAGCACCGCGTGCGGGTCTTCGGCTTGGCTTTGTGTCTCTTCGCCTTTGGCGCGGTCGTGAACGGAGCGGTCTATACGTCGGCGTCTGTGGTCGTTTTCATGGCATGCCTGCTGTTCGCGCAGCCGATGCTGGACATCTCCTATTTTCCGATCCAGCTCAAGGTGATCGACTACGTGTCGGCGCGTGAGAACCGCAACGAATACAGCTACATCTTCAACCACGAGTTCGGGCTGTACCTTGGCAGGCTGTTCGGCTGCGGGCTGTTCATCTGGGTGGCGAAAGGGATTTCGGGCGAGGCGGCGCTGCGTGTGGTTCTGCCTTTCGTCGCGGTCTTCCAGATTGTATCTGTGTTTGTCGCCAAACATATTCTGAGGCAGATTGACGGTGTGCGGGGCGGTACGCGGCAAGCGTCAGGCAGTGATACCACGCACAAAAATAATTAGGCTTTAATCCGTTTCGCGCAGAGTCATTCGGTGGGGCAAGGGTCAGGTTATTCCGGCGGGCAAAACCACCAGTGAGAAGGCCGGGATGTATCCCGTGGCTCTGCGTGCTGGGACGAATGAGAACTGGGGCGGGTTGCAAATCTTCAACGTCACGTTGAAACGCGTTCAGTAAAGCCTCCCATCGCCGAAAATACAGGAGAAATCATGAAACCATCAGAGAGAACATTCGTTCCAACGCTGGCACATGCCCGATGCCTTCACAATGCCCTCCACGCCAAGGAGCTTTACCGGTCTCAAGGACTTGGTAACATTAAATCAATGACCGCTTCCATTCTTCCTGGCTTGCCTAAACATTGGCTGAGTCTTCTCTTTTCCGGATTGTTGCTGGGGGCGGCGGCTGCCGAGGAATCAAATGTCCGGGGAAGTTACCTGCTTGATTCCAAAGCCGTCAGCCAGACGCCAAAATACCTCGGAGTCTGTCTGGAGGTGGCCGACAACGCCGAGCGCAGCAATCTCTGGGATTGGCTGGCCGATTCCGGGGCGAAGATGGTCCGGGTGGTTCATCCCGACAAGGACGTGCGCATACTGCCCGCGTCCGAGTCGACTTACAAACAGATCGCCACCAAGAGCGATTTCGACGCGTTCCGGGCCCGGCTGCTGGCTGATCCGGAGAAGAATATTCCCTGGAGCAACTACCGCTTTGAAAGAGAGATCCCGTGGCTGGGGATACCCGATGTGGAGATCAAGAAGGTGATCCAGGCAGGGGTTGCCCCTGTCGTCTCGATTGCTTACGGGCCGCACTGTTACCCGGGACCGCTCCTCAAAGCGTTCACCGACGAAATCCAGGCCAAGGATGAGCATGTGAACTGGCCTGCTGCGGCTTCCGCCTACGAATATTACCTGGCAAACGTCTACCGGTACGCGAGCCGCGATGGGGTGACCCATTTCATGATGCTGAACGAGCCCAATGGGGGCCTTAAATACATCCAGCAGGTTGGGGTGATCGCGCGGATGGGGAGATTGGCTTTGGAGGATGTGCGGGCCAAGTTGAGCGACAAACGCACGGCCGCAGGGCTGCGTCTCTCGGGGCCTGCCTGCTACGGGAACTGGGAAGAATTCTGGCCTTACGTGGAACCGTATGTCGACTTCCTTGACAGCCATTTCTACAACCCGGATCCGGACATGTTCACCCGCCACTATAACCGCGCGGCGATGCGGGCGGGACAGACCGGCAAGAAAGTCGCCTTCACCGAGTACAACCGCATTGGGGGTCCCCTTCAGCCCGATCAAGCGCTGTGGGCCATGAAACCCGCCCTGCAACTGGGGGCGCTGACCATGTCGGTCTTAAGTTCGGGCCGGGCCAAGGAACCGGGCTGCGAAATGGCGTTGCTGTACGAATTCCAAGCCCCGGCCACCCACCGCAACTTCAAGAGCCTGGTTTACGGAGACATGAACCTGCTCGACTGGACCGGACGCGATCACGGATTGAACTCAGAGGCTTCCGAATGGTATCCCAGTTTCGAGGAACTCCAGATTCGATTTGCCACCCCGGCTTATCATGTTTTCAAAATGCTTTCCCGGTGTGCTCCCGGCGCCGGAGCCGGCGTGGAGTCTTATGAGGTTTTAGGAGTCGGGGAGAGCCCCAAGGGGTTTGGTGAGGTATGGGATAAGGACATAAGCAACAACATCTACCGCATGACAGATGAGAGGAAGTATTACGCCCTCGGCGGAGCGGGTCCCGAAATCCGCGTGCTTGCCGTGCGCACTCCGGAGCGGCTGATCATCACGGTGCTCAACTCCGCACCGACCCCGGTCAAGCGGGTGGGCTTTGATTTGGATTATGTCAAGGAGCCCTATGCGACGGCGCTGGTCCGGGAGACTTCTCTGAACCGGCGCGATCAAGCGGTCGCCCAAGTGGCGGTGACCGGCAAGCGCGTGGTTGTCGATCTCCCCGCAGAATCGATGACGCAACTCATCCTGATCAAGGAAGACCTGGCCAAGGTCACGGAGCTGAAGTTTGAGGAAAAGACCGTTACGCCGGGCACGCTCAAAGAGCTCGGGCTCTATCAAACCACGCGGCTGTGCGCGCTCGGGAAGATCGGGGAGCGTTGGCTGGATCTCAGCGAGCTGAATATCGCGTGGTCCAGTTCTGAGGAGCGCCTGGTGAATGTGCACCAAGGCGGGTTGGTTGAGCGGGTCCGGGAGACGGGCAAGCAGGTTGTGATCACCGCCAAGACTCTGGAGGGCGGCTTGCAGATTTCACAGACGGTGATGCCCGACAAAGAGGGGCAGAAATTGGCGCCCAGCGGATCGTTGGCTGTCTCTTATACACATCTCCGAGCCCACGAGACAGGCAGAAATCTCG
>CAYSXF010000114.1:0-8773 GCA_964434815.1 uncultured Lentisphaeraceae bacterium | reverse complement strand
AGATTTCTGCCTGTCTCGTGGGCTCGGAGATGTGTATAAGAGACAGTCGCTACACCGTTCAACCAGGCGACACCTTGTCTTCCATCGCCGCCGGCATCAGCGCGTGTGCTGGGCTGACCGACCTCCAAATCGCAGCCAACAACCCCGGCCTGGATCCGAATGCGCTGGCAGTCGGCCAAGTCATCAACATCCCGGTACCGGGCAGTGTGCCTGCGCCTGCGCTTGATCCTGCGGCTGGCCAAGGGCAAATCGGTTTTTGGCGGCAGACCTGGTCTCCGTCGGCCACGCCCCCAGACGGCTGCAACCTAGGCCTCGCGTTTAGCGGCTGGACCGCGGTCAAACAGGCGTTAAGAGAAAGTTCCACCGTCTATAGCAGCCTCCCGGATGTGAAGTTCATCACGCTGGGCGGCGGCAATGACAATGGCGCGTTCAATGCCACCAGCCTGCAAAAAATTACCGATGCGATCAACGACGACCTGTTCGCTGACTATGCCGGGATTGCTTACGATATCGAAATAGGCGACTCCGGCTTGGCAGCGGCGTTCGCCGAGTCGTTCGCGGCGGCGAAGGCGAAGGGGCTCAAAGTGCTGGTGACGGTCAGCCATTCGGCACCGTATGGCTTCAACGATGCATTATCTTTGATGAGATCGTTCTTTGCCGACCCGAATATCGACTTCCTGTCGCCGCAGCTTTACACCTCGGGTTCGGAGTCGCATAATCAATATACGATAACCGGCTACGTGACGTGGAAGATGTATGCGAGCGCTCAAGCGAAAGTGATCCCGAGCATCGTCAACGCCAGCCTGTACGCCGACGCGCAGACCTATTTTGCGCAGTTCGGCGTGACGTTGGCGGGCTTTGTGCAATGGAGCCAGGGCTAAGCGGCCGGGACAGGGAAAAACCTCTGTGAATCATTTCACCGTCACGCGGCCGAAGCCATTGCGGCTGAAGGTTTCGGGGTCGTACATCGCCGCAGCGGAGACGGGCGGCACGACGAATTCGCCGGGGCTCACCACGCGCGCCGCGTAGTGGAATTGTTGCACATGTGAGAACGTCTTGCTGAAAAGGAGGAGCCGGTCGTCGCGCGCCTCGCTGTGCAGGACCCATTCGGCCTCGTCGTTTTTGACCCACGGCAGCGTGCCGGCCGCTGCCAGCCTCGCGTTTTCGATCTCAAGCCCGGCGGGCAGCAACTCCGCCACCACCACATCCTTGAGCGTCCGCTCCAGCGGGTCGAGCGTCAGCCTCACGATCACGAGGTCGCCGCGCCGCAGCGTCGCGGGATTGACCGGCACGCCCTGCATATCCAGCCACTCGCGCCGCACCTTCAGCCCCGAGTCGACAGACGCCTCCTTCGCAGCCACCGGAACGCACGTCACGCGCCGCGTCACGTACATCGGCCCCGGCCCCCCGTTGCGCAGCCGCACCGCGCCGCGGTCGGCCTCCGTTCCCGGCGTCCACGTATATGCGTTGGTAGCTGCCACGCTGCGCGTCTGCTCAGCCCATCCCAGCGTCGGCGCGAACGTCTGCGGCTGCTCCGGCGTCTGCCGCACGTAGGCGCCCAAGGCCAGCAGCGCCAGCGCGTTGTCCTGCGTGGAACCCCAGTGCCCCTCCTGGCGGCGGGCCTTGTCGATCTCGCGGCAGCACGTTGCGACAAAGGGATTCGCGGGATCGAGCTCGAGCCATGCCAGCAGCGCGAAAGCCGCCTCACGCAAGCCCTTCACCGTCTGCGCCTGCGTCAGCAGCTCGCGCCCCTTCTCCACGTCGCCGGAGCGGATCAGCGCGCGGGCCAGATGGAAGCGGTCCTCCATCCTCAGCGAATCCGACTGCTCGTAGAGGCGGAGCATCCACGCGTGGTCGGCCTGCCCCGCCAACGCCAGGACGTGGCAGATGAACGCGCGCGACACGTCGTTCTCTTCGGGCAGCCGCGTGCGCAGCATCCGCAGCACCTCGGGGATCGTCTCTTTGGGCAGCGCGTAGCCGGCCTGCGCCGCCTGCACGAGGAAGAAGGCTGCGTACACCGTCGCCTCAGGATGGCTGTCCCAGACATCCGGCCACATCGCAAAGCCGCCCCAGCGCTGCATGGAGAGCACCCGCAGCAGCGCGGCGTTGATCCGCGCGGGCGCCTCTTGCGCGAGCGAGCTTTCGTTCGAGGACAGCCGCCCGGCCAGTTCGCCGAGCGCCAGCAGCGGCAGCGCGGCAGACACAGTCTGCTCCAGGCAGCCGTACGGGTAGTTTTCCACATAGTCCAATGCGGCGAGCAAATTGACCGAGGGCTGCGCCGAGCAGAAGAAAGTCTGCTTGAAGCTCTCTTCCAGCATGCCCTGCGGCGGCGCGAACGTCCGCTCCTCGCCAGGCTTCACCACGAGGTATTCGGCCGTCACGCACAGCGCCGAGGCCGGGCGCACCGCCAGCTCGATCGGCTCCTCGTAAACTTCGCCCGCGCCCTCGACTCGCACGGTCACGCGCGCGGTCCCAGCCTGCTGGCGCGCGGACACCGGCACCGGCAGCGTGAGCGATTCGCCAATCTTCAGAGGAACCGCTTTGACCGCCTCGTCGCAGGTCACGGGCCCCTGCGTCCGCACGGACACGCGCGCCGCGCACGCCGCGCCGCTCTCGTTGTACAGCGCGACCTGAACGACCGCCTGGTCGCCCGGAGCGAGGAAGCGCGGCAGGTCGGGCTGCACCACCAGCTTGCGCTTGACCTTGACAGAAGAGGCCGCCGCGCCCACCGCCTGCGCGTCCCAAGCCACGACCATCAGGCGCAGCTCGCCCGCGAACTCGGGCAACTCGAACGGCACCGTCACCGCGCCCGCCGCATCCGCCTTCACGTTTGCCTGCCACAGAGCCAGCGGCTTGAAGCGGCGCGCCGCCACCGGGTTGAGCTGCTTGAGCATCTCGTCGCCGCCGTCGCCGCCGATGTGCGAGGCGGCGCCGAACATCTTCTCGCTCGTGATCGGCATCAGGTTCCGGTACATGTCGTGGAACGAGAGATGCCCCCAGCGCGCCTCCATGAAGTAACCGTACGGATCAGGGGTCTCATACGAAGTCAGCATGCAGACGCCCTCGTCCACCGCCAGCACCGTCACGGCCGCGCCGGGCGCGGGCCGTCCTTTCGAATCGGTCACCGCGACGCGCACCTTGGCTGTGCTCTTCGGGCGCCACACCTCCGTCTCGGGCAGCACCTTCACGGTCAGCTTCCGCTCCGGCGGCAGCACCCGCAACAGCGCCTCGCCGGATGCCCGGTGCGCGCTCCAGACGTTCTCCGACACGGCGGGCCGCACGAGGCTGACCGCGACTGCCACGTTCGGCGCGAATGCTTCGGTCACCGTCCATTCGAGCGTGGCGGTGTTGTTCGTGAGCGTCACCACGCGATTCTCCAAGAGGCGGTCTTTGCACAGCGAAACCCACGCCTGGCCCGCGAACGGCGCTCGGATCTGAACGCGTGCCGTATCGCCTGGCCGGTACTCGGGCTTGTCGGGAACCAGTTCCACGCGATCCGGCTTCGTGCGGTCCCAGTGGCCCTCGGCCTGCCCCTCTTCGCCCGCCGCAAAGCTCCAGCTCGACGACGCGTGCGAAACCGGATCGGAGAAAGTGATCACATAGTCGCCGGTGCTTTCAACCGTGAAGGTGTAAGCCGTGTTCTCCGGACCGGTCTCCGCCTTGGCCTCAGCAACCGCCGTCTTGACGCGCTCGCTCTCCCACTGATAGCGGCCGGCGGAATCTTTGCGCATGCTGCTCACCCACGAGACACGCTCGATCCGCGAGTCCAGCGGCGTCCTCACGGCGCGGCGCGTGCCGTCGGGGCTGACCGCCGCCAGCACGAGCGAGCGGGGCGTGCCGATGCGGATCACCCGCTCGTCGCCGGGATTGATGCCGATGTAGAACGGATAGACGTCGAGCGTCACGTCTCCGCGCGTCGAGAGCGCCCGTCCGCCCGTCTCGGTCACCGTCGCGTGCACGGTGGCTTTCATCTGCGCGGGCGGCAGCCCGTCCACGGCCGCCTTCATTGAGAACACCGCCGTACCGTCCGCAGCGAGCGTCTGTTTCGTACCGCTCTTGACGCTCATCGGCAGGCTCTTCTCCGCATCGCCGAACCGGAACCCCTCCCAGTCTTTGGGCTTGAATTCGCGCGGCGAGAACGTCAGGCTCGCCTCCACGCCCAAGCCCGACGCCGGCTTGCCGAAGAGGTGCTCGGCAGAGACCTTGAACGACAGATCGTCGCCAGCACGCACCGACGCGGGAAGCTCCGAGAGCTTGACGCGGATCTGCGGCGGCACGAAGGCTTCGAGCATCACGGACCGCTCGCCGAGCTGCGCCCCTTCGCCGGGCAGGCGCAGCTCGAAGCTGTAGGTGCCCGATGGCAGGTACTCCGGCAGCGTCACCTGCGTGACCGCCGCGCCCAGCGCGTCGGGCATCAGCGGATAGGTCTTGAACGTGCGCCCGTCCGGCTTGACCACATGCAGCACCACGGGGAAGGGCGCGGGCGGCTTGCCGTCGGCCTTGCGCAGCAGCGCCTGCACGAAGACGTTCTCGCCGTGGCGGTAGATGTCGCGGTCGCACATCAGGAACGCCTCGCACACGCCTGGCTCGGGATAAGCGCGCGTGGTTTCGACCCGCTGTTCCACCTCGTTGCTGTCCGTGAGCGGCAGCACCGCCATATCGCGGCCGTCGCGCGTCTGCGCCAGAACCAGAAAGGGATTGCCCTCGTCGGCCTTGCGGTTCAGGCGGACCAGCCCCTGGGCGTCGCTGACCCCCTGCGCCCACAGCAGATTGTTGCGGCCGTACAGCTCGACGCGCACCTCCGGCGCGGGCTGCCCCGTGCGCAGGGCCGTCACCCAGACCGTCACCGCCTCTTTGTCGGCGCGCACGCTGAGCCCGAGGTCGGTCACGCACACCAGCCGGCTGCACGGCCGCACGTCCTGCGCCTCCACTTGCAGCACGTAGACGCCGCGCACGGGCTCCTGACCGTAGTCGCTGAGCCGCAGCATCAGCCGCTGCTCCTGGTCGCGCGCGGCCGTCACCGCGTTCGTCCGGACCACCGCTCGAACGGTCAGCTCTTGCGCGAGTTCGGACGGATCGTCGCGCCACCAGCCGCTGTAGAAACGCGCCTCGCGCATGGCATACTGAACCATGTTCTGCGGCAGGACGCGGGCCAGCGAACTGACCACCTGCGGCGTGTTGACAGCCAAGACCGGCACAGTGAGATTCCCCTCAGGAGCCAGGGTGCGACCCTCGACCGGAATCGACAGGCTCGGAGCTCGATGCTGGAACAGAACCGTCCGCCGGGCCTCCTGCTCCAGGTGGTGACCGTCGCGCGAGCGCAGCCCCTGCTTGAACGTGAAGGTGTACGTGGCGCCGATCACAAACGGCCCCGTCAGCCGCAACCCCTCGTCCCCCGATTCAGGCGTCACTGTGAAGGGCACAGGGGGCGTGCAGGCGATCGACGCCGCCGTGTCGCGCACGTCGGGAGTCTGCGTGAAACGGGCGAGGGCGTAAGGCTGGCCGAACGCGGGCGTACACGCTTCAATTTTTGCGAATTGAAATTCCGGCACCAGCAGCAGCGGCTGCGCCATCGTCACGTCGAGCGCGGCGAACTCCGGGGAAGCGGGCTTCACCCCGGCCTCGACGCGCACGTCGATGCGGTCGGCGCGCACCGCCGTATCGGTCTTGACCTGACAGCCGTTCACCCGGTTCTTGCCCACGAAACGCCAGGCCACCGGCTGACCCTCGGCCGTCAGCTTCAACCGGTCAGCGAACGAAGGCCAGTCGACCGGCCCGGCGAATTTGAAAGCGAGGGTCAGAAACCGCTCCGGCGTGAGCGAGACCTGGCTCAAGCTCACCACCGACAGCGGCTTCAAGACCGGCGTCTCCTTCGCTTCCGCTGCGGGAGAGACGCGTCCGGCACAGGGTTTGACAACTCCCGAAGGGTGCTGCTTGACCCACCACCACCCGCAGGCGTTGAGGATGAGAAAGGCGACGGCAAAACAGGACGCGCGGTCCATGCGAAATGAGTTCATGAGACAATCCTCTCGTGAGAAAGAAGACGGAGCGAGAAAGACAAGAAAAAGAGAAGCCGACAGACGAAAAATGATGAAGGAAGATGAAACAGGTGCACGCGATACAGACTACCTGCTCAAAAGAAATAAAAAATAACACGTCGGCAATGTGGAGACAAGCACGATTCGCTAGAGGTGTGTCCACGGGATCGCCGTGATGTTATCGGCGATCTGGACGGCATGCGGACAACGGCAGACCAGCCAGCCCCGTTTTGCTTGCTTCGGATGCTCTCGGATGAAGGTCTTGAGGTGCCTGGCGTCTCCAGATGATGGCCGTTCCGTCCATTTGACCTCGATTGGGACCAGCTTGCCATCGGTCTCGATGACATAGTCGACTTCGGCACCATCTTCGGTCCGGAGGAAATGAAGCTGGCCATTCTGGCGGTATTGCAGGCGTTTCCACAGCTCGATGCCTACCCATTGCTCAAACAATGATCCTGCCAGCGCGCCGACAATGTCTGCACCGGGAGTCAGGCCAGCGGCGGCGTTCCTGATCCCGAGGTCAAAGAAGCAAAAGCGGGGCGTGGACAGCAGGTTTCGACGGGCACCTCTGCTGAAGGCAGGAATCGTGAAGCCGATGAACATGTCCTCCAACAACTGGTAATGTGACTTAACAGTTGGAATCGACAGCCCGATCTCTCTGGCGATGACGCTGTAGTTCAGCATCTGGCCGGATTCCCGCGCCGCAAGTTGCAGAAAGCGGAGAAAGGCCCCCCAGTCTTTGACCAGTGCCTCACGCCTGATCTCCTCTTCGAGGAAGGCAATCGCGTACGCGCGGAGCAAGTCCGCGCGGTCTTGGGTGTCAGCCGTGACCACTCCCGGAAGGGCACCGTAGGCGAGACGTTCTTCGATATCCCAGGCTGGGAATGCGCGGTGCGCTTCCGGTGTCTTCCACGGGAGCGCCAGCGGCGACTCCGCATACGCGGGCGGTGGAGCAGGGGGCGGCTGTTCCGCAAGGATGAGCGGACAGAGATGATGCAGGAAACTGCGCCCCGGAAGCAGGTTGGCGCCAGTCTTTCGCAGCTTCCTCGCGGAGCTGCCGCAGAGGATGAAGCGCCAGCGGTTCTTGTCCGCATCGAAGAGGGTTTGAACTGCGTCAAATACGGACGGCACGTTCTGAGCTTCATCCACGAAGACCGTATGCGGCTTTTTGCGGCTAGGGAGCGCTTGGCACATGCGGACGAAAAGGCCCGGCTGAGACAGGTGCGCGTTTCTTTCGGCCGGGTCGGCAAAATTGATGGCGAGTGCGTCGTCAGGGAGTAGGGCTTTGAGCAGGGTTGATTTACCCGTCTGGCGTGCGCCGAACAGGATATGCACATAGGGGCGCGCCAGCTTGGCCGAGAGTGCCTGCGAGACCCAGCGGTCATTCATCTGCGAATCCTGTTTGTCCATCTACTAAGCCTCCTTTAGATTTCCGGCGATATTATAATATGTCTGTTCAAGCAGGGCAAGTCCTGATTGGTCTCATGGCTTGCCCATCTTCGGAGCCTGAAGCTTGCCCTTGTAAATCCAGGCCGTGTTGTGGCTGTTGCTGTAGATGCAGTCGTGGCCTCCGAAGTAGAACACGCGGCCGCGGTCCTCCGGGAACGGCGAGACTTCGATGGCGCGCGTGCCCTCCAAGCCTGCGACGCCGGGAAAGGGGTGGTCAGGATCAACGATCTCTAAGCCCTCGTAATGCCCGTCCTCACAGCGCACGAGAAAGTACGCATTGTCCTGCGATAGCGCGGCTGTTTTCGGGTGTTTCACGGCAACGCCGACGAGGTGAATCTTCTCGCCCGTGGCCGGATCAGCCGCTGGCACGAAGCGGTTATAGGCGGACAGCGCCGGCCCGCGGTAAACGGCAACGCCCCACATCTTGGCGAAAAAGTCGCGAATGTTGAGTTCTCGCGTCACAGCGAAATTCTTCGCCGGGTCAATGCGCTCGATCACGCCGCCGAAGTTGCGCGTGGCCAACAGGACCGCATGGCCGTCGCCCTGCGTATCGGCCACTGCCGTCAAACCGCGCAAGATTCGCAGCTCATCGCTACTGCGAACGGCGAGGTTGCAGGGCCAGCGGTAGACCATCTCCCATTTCGGCTGAGCCCCGTCGCGGCGGCGGAAAAGGCCGCCCGACTGCGGCGTGCCGTCCTTGATGCCGCACGCGGCGTAGAGCACGCCGTCGGCCTCTGTCATGCACATCGGCCGGCCTGTGCCGCTGAGTTCAGGCTCGGCGGACCAGCGGATCCGGCCCGCGGCGGCGGGGTCGTAAACGCCACGGTAGATTTGGCCGCACGCGACGCCGGCGAATATGTGATGGATGCCGGTGACCTTGTCGCGATGCGCGGCGAATGAGCGCGCGCCTGCCGCTCGCGGTTCGAGCGCGATGTCGGATTTCGCCCAGCGGCCAGTCACGTCATCGCGGGCCCACGCCGTAGCCCAGCGCGCACCGGCGACGCTGACATCGCCTGGGCCTGCCACCAGCAACGTGACGGGAGCAGGCAACAGCGCACCCAGCGCATCGGTGGTGAACGTCACCTCGGCCAGCGCCTCGGTGCGCAAATAGCCAGGCCCAAAACTGACATCCACGCGCCATGGCCCGTCGGCAGACTCCTTCACCAGCACCTGCGCACCTGTCCACGGCTCTCGGCCTTTCGGCTGACCGTAAGGCATATCCATCCAATAGCCGAGGCTGGCGAACAGCTTGCCGCCGTGAGCGCGAAGTTCCATGGTCTCGGTGC
>CAYSXF010000113.1:0-8792 GCA_964434815.1 uncultured Lentisphaeraceae bacterium | reverse complement strand
GCATATGCGGGCATCGGTACCGGTGTCTGGCCTTCCGTAAATCCATACCGAACCCGTCACCCGTACCACCGACCACACCGACACGGTAAAAAAATGTCGTGGTGATGGTCATCAACATGCCGGGGTGACCTAGGGGAATGCCGCCCCACACCCTGCAAAGTCAACCGCCAACATGGTTACTTCTGGCCCCATCATGGTTACTATCGGTCCCAAATGGTTACTTGAAAGGGGGGTATGATTACTTCATGGTTACTAAAAATCGGGATAATGGGTACTTTTGACTGCCAACGAGTGAAACGGCCAAAAGCGCCATATTAGGCCAATAAATGAAAAAACCCCAATAAAAACGAGGTTTTAGAGGGGAGTAAGATGGGGCGAAAAACGGGGCTCGAACCCGCGACCGGCAGAACCACAATCTGCTGCTCTACCAACTGAGCTATTTTCGCCATTGAAAAAGTGGACGAAATATTACCAAACGGCGCGGGGAATGCAAGCGCGACTTTTCTCTCATCTGCCATTCATCAGTCGTTCCTGATCCCGGCTGTGCCGGAATCAGGATTAACAGAGCACGAGATTGCCCCGCCGCACCCCGTGCAGCAGCAACCAGGCCTGACGTTTTAGGCGTCCAACTTGACGCCGCTCTGACGCAGCACGCGCTTGACCGTGTTGACCGGCTTCTGCTCCTTGCCCGCCTTCTGTTCGGCCAGCAGCAACAGCTCGCACAGCCGCCCGTTCATCGCGAGCTGCGGGCGGTTACCACCCGGCTCCGCGGCCGTCCCGTTCTCGGCAACGAAAGCGTCGATCTCGCCCTTGAACAGATAGGACCGCGGGCTCTTCTTCTGCTTGTCGCTCCAGCTCAGCTTCAGTTCCTGCAGGCGCAGGGCGAAGCTTTGCGCGGTCACGCCGTAACGCCTCTTCAGGCGCAGCAGCATATCCCACGTCCACGCCTTCGGTGTCAGCCCCATTTGCCAAGCCGTGGTCTGCACTGCATGGGCTGGCATCAGGAAGCTTGCGGCGAACCGGCGCGCAAACGAGACCTCATCCAGCACCGGATCATCCGTCTCCGCCGACGGCGCCTCTTCCGCCGCACAGCCGCACAGCGTGCGCGTGTGCCAGAAAATACGTCCGAGCTCAAAGGCCAGGCGGTATATCTGAATTTCCGGCTGTTTCTTGAGCAGGCTGTTCATGAAGAAAAAGGCGTTGCGGTTCACGCGGTCATACCCGCAGAACGACTCGCAACCCTCGGGCATCTCCATGAAGACAATGCGCAAGCCTGCGCCTTCGAGCAACTCCAGATAGTCGCCCAGGATCGCGCAGCCGATACCGAGTTTCTGCCGCACCCGCGCCGCCAAATACGCGGCCCCGGTCTCCGTTGGCGGGAACTTCACGCACAAGGGTATCCCCGATGTCTTGGACACGCCGCAGAGATTCTCAAGCTCAAGAAGTTTGTCCGCGACGGTATGGCAGATGATGTGCGTCGACTTCACCGCCTCGGAGCCCGCAGCCGTGTCCAGCGGCGGCAGCAATGACAGCACCGTGTCCGAAACCGCAGGCGCGCCCGGCTGCCAGACGTTGCTCTCTTGGAACAGGTCGTCGATCCGGACGTTCAGCTGTTTCGCGATCCTGTACAGCACGCGCCCGGAGGGCAGGTGCAGTCCCTTCTCGATCCAGCCCAACGGTCCGGCGCGGATTCCGATCTCCGTAGCCAGACGGATTTGGGACACGTGCTGGATTGTGCGCAGCTGGCGAATCCGCCCACCCACGCGCACCGCTAGCTCACGCTCTACCGGCGTCGTATTCTTGCCCATAAACAACTCCTCTCTTTAACCAACGTATGACACTTCACCTTCATCCGTGAGGCGCGGGCTCAAGCCAACGCCACCACCATCTTACCGACATTTTGTCCCTGGAAAAGGCCGATGAACGCGTCGGGCGCTTGTTCGATTCCGCGCACAACCGTTTCCTTGTGCTTCACCTGCCCGGCTTTGAAATACCCGCCAACTTCTTTTTCGAACTCGGCCTGGCGGTTCATCCAATCGAAAACCATGATACCTTTCATCGTCAGCCGCTTGGCGACCATGTTCATCATGTTGGAAGGGCCGGGGCGCGGTTTTCCCTCGTTGTACCCGGAGATGCCGCCGCAGGCGATGATCCGGCCGTACGCCCGCAAAGCAGAAAGCGCAGTCTCAAGCATATCGCCGCCGACGTTGTCGAAATAGATGTCGATGCCGTCCGGCGCCGCCAGGCTCAGTTGATCGCGCGCCGGGCCGTCTTTGTAATTGAAGGCGCTGTCGAACCCGCACTCTTCCAGAAGGAACCGAACTTTCTCCGCAGAACCGGCCGAGCCGATGACGCGGCACCCGCGCAGTTTGGCGAGCTGCCCGACCATCGTGCCCACGGCACCGGCGGCGCCGGAGACCAGAATGACGTCGCCAGCGTTGACATCCACCGATTTCAATCCGGCCCAGGCGGTCATGCCCGTCATGCCGAGTGCACCCAGATAAACCGAGAGCGGCTGATTGTCTCGGCTGACCGCATGCAGCTCGTTCGGTATGGCCAGGAAGTATTCACGCCAGCCGAAGCTGGATGTGACGGCATCGCCCGGCTTGAATTCTTTGGCGCGGGATTCGACGACCTCGCCGACTGCGCCGCCAACGAGCGGCTTGCCCAATTCGAACGGCGCGATATAGGATTTCCCTGCATTCATGCGGCCGCGCATATACGGATCAACAGACATAAAAAGATTTCTGACCAGCACCTGCCCGTCCGGTATCGACTCCAAGCGGGTCTGCGCCAGAGCGAAGTTAGCCGCAGTCGGCAATCCACTTGGATGCGAGGCTAACCGAATCTCGCGACTCAAGATTGTTCTCATACTTACCTCCCTTCTGAACGTACCCGTGGTGGTCTTTCCGTTGCTATTGCGTATCAACAACGTGCCCTGCACACAAGCGATTACTTATATAGTATATGAAATTAGTTTCCTGTTTGTCATGGGGTATTTCCCTACCCCCTGTAAAAGGAAACAGAACTTCTTTTTTTAGGAATCAAAGTCTGTTTTTGTGCATCGGCTGGACAGATGGGAAGTGGTCATTAGTCAATAGTCATTGGGTCATTGGTCATTGGGAAATAGTCAGTCGGGCCTTGGTCGAAATGTGGGACGGTTTGTCTGACAGGCAATCAACCAATGATCGCTGACTAATGACCAATGACTAATGACCTCTGTCCATTGACCACGGCCCAATGATCTCTGACTATTGACCACTGACCAATGACTCTTTCCCCTGTACCGGTCCTGTCAGCGCATCCCGCCGGTGACGTAAAGCGTCTCACCGGTAATCCACCCGGAGTCAGGAGAGGCCAGAAAGACGACAGCGGGCGCGATATCATCCGGCTGGCCGACGCGTCCCAGCGGGGTGATTGCGGCAAACGCTTCGAACTTGCTGACCATGCCCGCCGTGCGCGTGCCCTCGGTTTCGACCAGGCCGGGATTGACCGAGTTGACGCGGATGTGGCGCGAGCCGAGCTCCTTCGCGAACGTGCGGGTGAGCCCGTCCACCGCTGACTTGGTCGCATTGTATACCGCCATGCCCGCGGGCGAGAGCGTGCTGACGACCGAGCTGATGTTGACGATGCTGCCGCCTTCCGGGCCGAAGTTCTTAAGCGCCTCCTGCGTGGCGAGGATAAGCCCGAGAACATTGAGGTCGAAATGCCTGTGGAAGTGTTCTTCTGTGATCTGGCCGACGGGCACGCCATCATAGATTCCAGCGTTGTTGATCAGGATGTCGAGCGCGCCATACGTCTTCTTTGCCTCTGCGAACAGCCGTTCGATGTCCGCCTTCTTAGCGACGTTCGCTTGGATCGCGACGGCCTTGCCGCCTTGCGCGGCGATCTCAGACACCACACGTTCGGCCCCTTCGCGACTCGACGCGTAATTGACCACGACTGCCGCTCCCTCGGCGGCCAGATGTTTGGCGATAGAAGCGCCGATACCTTTGGAGGCTCCAGTCACGATCGCGACTTTAGCCGTCAGCTTCTTCATAGTTGAGCTCATGCGCGGTTCTCCTTTTCCTTCCTGCTGCCGGCACCGTCAACGCGGTTTGAGATCAGCCTTGAGGGCGACTCATCGCAGGCCGACATAAACATCGGTGTATTTTATGCGCTTGGCTCACCTGTCGATATGGGGGTTAACCCCACCTCATGCAGGGTCAATTAATATTCACTAACTGTGCTCTTTTTACGTTTACTTCGCCTTGCGCTCGCGGTTCCGGCGCAAGGTGTCCACCGCTGTAAGCGACAACGCCAGCCAAGCCAGTCCGCACGCGACGGCGCCCAGCACATCGCTCAAATAGTGGGCGCCCAAATACAGGCGGCTAAAGCCGACCAGCAGAACCATCACGCACGCGCCGAGGATAGCCCGCGCCCGCTGGCGCCATGCGCTGAAGGCCATTACCGCGAACACAGCCAGCAGTCCGTACAGCAAGGTGGCCGCCAGGGTATGGCCGCTCGGGAAACTGAAGCCCTGAAAATTCAAGACGATTTCCTCGAAGTTCGGGCGCTGACGATGGAAGGCCATTTTCAACAGCGGGAGCTGGAGCATGCCCCCCGGAATGACAATCAGCAGCGCCAGCAAGCGGTACCAGCATCGCTTCCACCCTAAGACCAGCCCGGTCGTCGCTGCGACACCTGTCACCCAAAGCGGTGAGGCAAAAAAGGAGATGGCCCGCATAGTGTCCGTCAGGCCGGGTGTCGCGCCACGGCGCAACCACTCCGCGATATGCTGGTCGGTGACCGTCAGCGGATCACCCGTCACGACATCCTCCGCTATTCCCCCAAACATCCAGAACGCGCCGAGCAGGAGCAGGACGCCCGCTGTCAGATGAAGGCCCAGATAGCCTTGCGGCGAGATGCGTTCCAGAAAAAATTTCCTTTGCGGAGCCAAGCGTCGCCACAGGGCCAAAACACGCGGATCTGCCGCTATGGACTGCCAGTACCGCCGGAGCTCAGCCTCGTGCCGCACCAGCCAGCGCCAGAACCAGCCCAACGCGAGAGCGAGCAGCAAGGCGCCTCCCGCGATTTCGCTGGCCCGTCCGATCCACTTCGCGGCTACGTGCCAACTTTCCCCCACGAAATAACCCACAAGCACAAAAGTGGTTGCCCAGACGATACAGCCCGCAGCATTGAAGACGAGAAATTTCAGGTAGGGCATGCGGCATGACCCTGCAACAAAAGGCATCATTGAGCGCATCAGATGCATGAAATGGCTGGCGAATACGGCCTTGCCGGAATTCCGCTCGAAGAAGCCCTGGACTTGGCTCAGTCGCCCTTGACGAAACCCCAACCTTTTCCCCTGCCTGAACAACCAGTCCAGTCCCAGATACCGCCCCAGTTCATAGCCGACGGTGTCGCCCAAAATAGCGGCCGCAGAGACCACGACGATGAGACCTCCGAGATCGAGATCCCCCTGGCCAGCAAAGAAGCCTCCGGCCAGCAGAAGGCTCTCTCCCGGCATGGCCAAACCTAGAAAGGCCTGGCACTCTAGCGCAACGATCACAAAGATGATGAGATAACCCCAATGACCCAAGCGGTCAACCAGGCTGATCAGGTTATCGAGCATAGCACCTCCTGCACTTCCGCATCTCCCTCAAAGCAGTCATCCGCGTTTCCGCTCGAGGTCACGCAAAGTCGATGAGTGCCGCGAAAGCGGAGAAGCCAGCGCCGAAGGATAGGAGCACGCCTTTTTGGCCGGGTTTCGGCTGGCCGCTGTCCAACATTTCTCTCAACACAAAGAGAACGGAAGACAAAGATATATTGCCATAGTTTTCAAAAACGCGGTAAGAAAAATGCAACGCCGTTTGATCTAATTCCAATTCCTTGGCGAGTTGGCCAGCACGGCCGTGCCGATCAGGTTCTCAGCACATCGATCACCTTGCGCGCAAGGTCGTCGCGCGTGAAAGGCTTCGCGAGGAAAGCCGTTTTTTGCTCCAGCACGCCGCGCTCGGCCATCACGTCCGCCGTGTAGCCAGACATGAACAGCACCTTGATGCCGGGCTTGGCCTCGCTTATCCTCTGCGCCAGTTGCCTGCCGTCCATCCCGGGCATGACGACGTCCGTCAATAACAGATGGATTTCGTCGGGGGTTCGGCTAACCAGCGCCAGCGCTTCTCCGGGGGTCTCCGCCTCCAACACATGATACCCAAGGGCTATCAGGAAAAGCCGGCAGATTCTGCGAAGCGCGTTTTCATCTTCTACCAACAGGACGTTTTCCCCATGACCCATGGGTCTCTCCGCTAGGCTGGAAACCGATGTTTCCGCGGTCTCCTTCGCAACCTGCGGCAGATAGATCGTGAAGGTGGTTCCTTTGCCCGGCGCGCTGTCGGCGCAGATGAATCCGTTGTTCTGCTTGACGATGCCGTACACGGTGGCCAGCCCCAGACCCGTACCCTTACCATTGCCCATGGCCTTGGTGGTGAAGAACGGCTCGAAGACCTGCGCCAGCGTCTCGGGCTCCATGCCGCAGCCATCGTCGCTGACCGTCAGAAACACATACGCGCCGACCGAGGCTTCCGTGTGCCCGGCACAGAAGTCCGCATTGACGGTGACGTTTCCGGTTTCCATCGTGATCTTGCCCGCGCCTTCGATGGCGTCTCGCGCGTTGAGGCACAGATTGGCAAGGATCTGATCGACCTGCGACGGGTCGATCTTGACCGGGTGAAGGTCTGCTCCGGGCAGCCAAACGAGGTCGATGTCCTCGCCGAGCAACCGCCGCAGCAGCTTGAGCATGCTATTCACCGCGCCGTTGACATCCAATATCTTGGGCTCGACGGTCTGCTTACGCGCGAAGGCCAGCAGTTGCTGGGTGATCTGGGCGGAGCGCTGGGCGATGTGCGTGATCTCGTCAAGCCACTCCCGTATCGGGTGCGCGGGCTCGATTTGATCGCGGCACAATTCGACGTAGCCCATGATGCCCATCAGCAGATTGTTGAAATCGTGCGCCACGCCCCCTGCCAGTCGGCCCACCGCCTCCATCTTCTGGGCCTGCCGGAGCTGGTTCTCGAGCAGGACCTCATGAGTCACGTCGCGTTTGGCGGCGACATAGTTAACGATCTTACCCGCGACATCGCGCACGGGCGAAATGGATGCGTCCTCCTCGTAAAGCGTGCCGTCTTTGCGCTTGTTGATGAAATGGCCGTTCCACACCTCTCCTCTGCCCAGCACAGCCCACATTCGGCGATAGAACGCCGCGTCCTGCTTGTCGCTCTTGAGAATGCGCGGGTTCTTGCCGAGGGCTTCCTCGCGGGTGTATCCGGTGGTTTTCTCAAACGCCGGGTTGGCGTAAAGGATCGTGCCCTCGATGTCGGTGATCACGATGGTCTCCGCTGCCTGCTCGACCGCAGTCGCCAAGCGGGTGATTGACTCCTCCGTCTTCCGGCGATCACCAATGTCCTCGATCGTCGCCATCGTACGCGTGGGCCGGCCGACTGCGTCCCGGATGACCGCCATGTTCACGTTGACCCAAGCCACCGTGCCGTCCTTGCGCAGGTAGCGTTTCTCTATGTGGTAATCCGGAGCCTCGCCCCGCACCACCCGTTGAAAAAGTTTCCAATCTTGCTGGCGGTCATCGGGATGCGTGAGTTCTTCAATCTGCTTATGGAGCATTTCATCAGCTGTGTAGCCAGTGATCTCACACATCTTCTGGTTGACACGGAGCCAGAGTCCGGTGCGCGGATCCGCCTGCGCCATCCCGATAGATGCCATTTCGAACATGGCGCGAAACTCCGCCTCGCTCGCCCGTATCTTCTCTTCCGCCCGTTTGCGCTCGGTGATGTCACGTATGTTGCACTGGATGACTTTGTGCCGGTTCACCAGATAGACGTTACTGACGAACTCCACGTCGATCCGCCGACCGTCAGCCGTACTCAACGGTTTGTCTTCGTAGCGGATATATTCCTGCCGCTGCAATTCCGCAAAATTCGCCTGGTTCGCGACGATATCCTTAATGAAGCCGAGTTCCCAAATTTTCTTCCCGAGGAACGCCTCGCGAGAGAAGCCCAACAACGCGACAAGGAACGGGTTCACATCCACGACCATCCCGGTCTCGGCGTTGAGGATCAGAATGCCGTCTTTGGCAGACTCGAAGAGCCGCCGGTAACGCAGTTCCGAGACCGCCAGACCCTCATCCGCCTGATCCCGGCCTGATGCGGATTCGGAAGACTCCGCGTTCGGGTCGCTCGCTAGTGGGCTTGCGGTCACAGGAGCCTCCCAACCCATAGCCTCAACTATGGCGATTCATTGCACGTGTCTGACAGGGCTTCGCCTGAAGAGAAGCCGTTAACGCTCTACAGCCTGCCGAGCAGGACCAGAATGAGCAGAATCAGAACAACCAGTCCAAGCCCGCCGCTCGGGTAATAACCCCAACTCTTGCTGTGGGGCCACGTGGGCAATGCGCCAACAAGCATAAGGATCAAGATAATCAGCAGTAGTGTTCCAACACTCATAGGATGTTCCTTTCGTCATTTGGGGCCCGTTTGTACTTTGCAAACGATAGCCGATATACCGGCCATGAGGCTATGGGGTAAAACCCTACCGGATGACGCAGCAGCATACTAATCCGCACGCCATTCGGAGCGGAGCGCCTTTACGTTCCGGTCCGCGCAGGAAGCCGCGCCGCTCCTAATCCGTCAGGCACTTATGTCGCAGTGTATTGAAGCAGCCACTTGGCTGAGTTGTCCCCGAAGGAGGGTGTGTGCCACTAAAGTGACATGGTCTCGGGGGTCAGGCCGCAGTTCTGCTCC
>CAYSXF010000112.1:1601-8798 GCA_964434815.1 uncultured Lentisphaeraceae bacterium | reverse complement strand
CTGATCCGCCGCCCAAGCTCGGGCTCTTCACCCGCCGCCAACGTCATATCGAAACCGCCGACTTGTTCGAGGGCCGCGCGCCGTATCAGCACGTTTCCGCCGAAACTCATCACATCCCCTGACGGCGGATTCCATTCCTGATCGGCGATCCAATTGTAAATGCTCCGTTCGGGATGCCGCTCGCTCAGCCGCCCCGACACCGCCATGACCGACGGCTCAGACGCCATCACCGCCGTCGCAGCCCGCAACCAGCCCGCATCAATGAAGGTGTCGCAGTCGACGAACTGCACCAGCGGGGCATGCCCGGCACGCAGACCCGCGTTCCGTCCGCGTGAAGCCGACGGCCGCCCCGCACAGTCGCTCACCACGGTGACCCCAGGCACAGCCGCCGCAAGCTCGCGGCTTCCGTCGGTCGAACCGCTGTCAGAGTAGACGACATGCAGCACAGCCCCGTCCGGTGCCGCAGCAAAGACGTGGCGCAAACAATCCGCCAGCGTTTCTGCGCCATTCAGGCCGATCACGACGACGTCTATCTCTAACGTTTCTGACATGGGCTTCACCATGGTTTTGGCGGACACACACGTCCGTACGACGTATCCTTTAACGCCCGCAAGAGCAGTTCCGCGATCTGCGCCGACTGCGCCCGCTTGGCCGCCCGCTCGGCACCAGGCCTGAGATTAGCGACACGCCGGGCCTGATGCCACAGCCACTCTTCCCACATGGCCGCGCAAAGCATCAGCAGACCGAAGTTCTTCCGATAGTAGAGACATTCTGCCTTCAAGCGGAACGAGAGCACTTGCGCCCCGCTACGGTCGAACGGCTCGTCCTTGCGCGTCCTGCTGCACCCGCCTCCCACATGCATGACAACAGCGTCGGGGATAAAGAAAATCTCCCATCCGGCACGGCGGACGCGCAGACACAGATCCGTCTCCTCGTAGTAAAGGAAGAACCGCTCGTCAAACGTGCCGACTTTATCCAAGACCGCCCGCCGGTAACAGGTGAAGGTTCCCGGCACCCAGTCGACCGACAGCGGCCGGTCATGGGCAAACCAGCCGTAATCGACGTCGTTGAACCAGCGGTGTTTGGACAGTCGCGCGGAAACCCCTGACATCATCAGCAGCTTTCTCCACGGCCCGATGAAACGGCGGGCGCACGGGTCGCGCCCTCCGCCAGGGTTTCTGAGAAATCCACCCGCGATCGCGCAGGACGGCGTCTTATCCATGAAAGCCACCATCCGCGCCAACGCGTCTGGGTCAAGGACCGCATCCGGATTCAACAAGACCACGTAGTCGGCGTCGCATTTCTGGAAAGCCTGGTTGTTGGCTGCCGCAAAGCCCTTGTTATCCGGATTCCGGATAAGGGAGACCTGTGGATACATCTGGGCCACACGGTCCGCCGATCCGTCTTTCGATGCGTTGTCCACCACCCACACGCTGAAGGGATAGGCGCACGTCTGCTCAAAGACGCTGCGCAGACAATCCATCAGCAACCCGACCGCATTGTAACTGACGACAACAACAGCTAGCTTCATGATTGCACCTCGTTCTTGCTTCGCCGGGCGGAGCGGCCCCGCAGACGCGAGACCAGGCGCCTGCTGAAAAGGTAGCGGCAGAGCAGAATAAACTCATGCGTTACCGAAGGATTGGCAACGAAACAGGCGTCGGCGGCAAACGCTTCGTCCGCGGAACGCCGGGTGCTGTAAATCACCCCGGGCTCAACGATCAATCCGCACGTCCCGCGCAGATAGATATGCCTCCAGTCCACAGGCATGCACTCGACCTCCTGCCGCGAGCGCGGCGGAACGCCCACCAGCGCGAGATCACCCTTCACAACCGACACCAGCCCCGGCATGAACCGGCTGAAGAAATGGCGCCCTTCGCGCTCGGACCCGCCTAGCATCGCCGAATACCGGAACGATTTCCAAAACATCGGATGATCGCCCGCAGGCAAGCGGACGCAGGCCAGACGCGCAGGCCAGAACTTGACTCCTCCAGCGAGCCAAAGCAGAAAGCCGATGATCCAGCAGGGCGTGAGCGCGACAAGCAATCCCAGCCCGAATAGCCGGCTCGCGATTTTCGCAGCGCCCTGCCGCATCAAACCCACCTTAAGAGACCCTAGGAGAAATTCGTCAGGCACCGGCACCACAGCGTTGTAACGCGCATTGGCAATCATCTTCGCGGTCGCAACCACGTCTTCCAGTTCTAACGCCTCACCCACGTAGGTGTTCCTGAACACCAGACTCTGGCGGACCGCACAGCCCCGATCCAACACGCAGTTCCCTTCGATCGCCACGTAAGGCCCCAGCGACACGCCTGCGCCGATCTCACAGTCAGGCCCGACAAAGACGGGCGGCTCGAGATGCGCCGTCGGATGCAGCGACACGTTGCGCCCCAGCCACACGCACGCGTCCGTCACCCGCCCTGTGATCAGCAGTTCGGGCCCGGCGCCGTCCATCACCCGGCGGGTCGTCGCGAGGAGATCCGCATAGGTCTGCCACAGGAGAGGTTGCCCGACCTCGATCAGGCCGCCACACGCCTTGGCTGCGGCAACCACGGTCTCGATTGTGTTCGAATCAGCGCCGGCCGCGCCCGGCAAGGCGAACCAGCCACAGGAGACAACCGCCCACACGGGCTCTATCTTTCCATCCGCACAGCACCCAGCCACGCGAACCGGCATATCCGCAGCCACCTCAGTTGCGAAAAGGCCGGCATACGCCTCTGCTGCCAACCGGTCTCCGAACACCAGCCGCAGTCCCTCGCCATCCGTGCGGGCGAGCAGCGCCAGCTTATCAGAGAAGTGGGTGCTTGAGCGGCAAATGTGGAATGTGAATGAGGCGCCCCACCGCTGGCCGGAGCGCAGCAGCTCCTCGATCTGATCGGGATGCTCATGCAAAAAGATGTCCAGTTGCCGACACCCCTGCCCGACCAGAACCTCTACCAGGTGCTGAAGGAACGGCTTTCCCATCAACGGCAGCATCGGTGCCGAGGTCTCCGTCGTGATCGCCTCCAGTTGAGGCGCATAGCCTGTCGCGATCAGCACCGTGCGCATCAATAGGCCCCCTTTCCGAACAGCACGGCAGGAACCGTCCTGAATAAGATGACCACGTCCGTCCAGAAGCTTTGGCTTTCGATGTACTGGATGTCGAGCAACACCTGCCGGTCAAAAGGAATGTCGCTGCGTCCGCTGACCTGCCAGAAGCATGTCAGCCCAGGGATCACGTCCAGCCGCCGCCGGTCCGCCAACGTGTAGCGGGCCACCTCGTCCGGCGTAGGCGGACGAGGCCCCACCAGCGACATTTGCCCGCAAAAGACGCTCCAGAGTTGCGGCATCTCGTCGATGCTTGTCTTGCGGATAAACCGCCCGATCCAAGTGACACGCGGGTCGCGCTTCATCTTGAAAGTCACACCGGCCTGGCCGTGCACGTTCTGCGCCTGAATCCCTCTCTTCAGCGCCTCCGCATTCACGAGCATGGAGCGAAACTTCGGAAAATCAAATTCTCGTCCGTAGCGCCCCACCCGGCGCTGGAAAAAGAAAACGGGGCCGTGATCAGTCAGTTTGATGCAAAGCGCCACCGCGACAAACAGCGGCATGAGCACGATCATCGCGCCCAGCGACGTCACAATGTCAATTAAACGCTTGAGCAGCGACGCGCCCCTGACGGTAAAGCGCCAGGCATACTTTTTACGCAAATAGCGCAGATGGCGGCGCCCGCCTGCACTATCGCCGACGAACCGCTGATAGAGGGCGTCTTCCAACACCACCCGATCCCGCCCCGTCAGCATATGAGCGGGCCGCTCCTGCGCGTCTTTCTCCTGCATCAAACTCATGTGTTCGCCTCGCCTGTTGAACCACCCGCCAGAAACGGTAAAAACCATTTGATCAGGCTCACACAACTCTCACCCCGCTCGTTGCGGTAGTACCGGACGCGATCCGCGATTTTCTCGATAATAAACAACCCGTAGCCATCGCTCTGGCTGCCATCGTCGCTCGGGGTATGGATGCGCGTCGGCGAGAAAAAGGCCATGCGATGCGCAAAAGTCCACTCCAGGCGATCATCGAAAAGACTGGCCTCAAGCCGGATCGATAAAGCCTGATCCCGCGCATCCCGACCGGAGTGACCAATGATGTTCACCAGCACTTCGTGCAACGCCAGCAGCATCAGATCCGCCTCGCCGGGAGACACCAATTGGGTCACGTCAGAATCCGCATAGACTGAGCGAGCGTGCTGCCGGAACAGGTTCAATGCCGACAATTGCGCCAAGAATTCGAAGCGCCACGTCCGGACACAATGCAGACTCTTTGTTTTAAGCACCCGCACACACACGATCGTCTGCCCATCCTTCGTTTGCTTATCTCTCTGAACGAAATCAGCCAAACACTTGCAGATTGTCCGTCTGATCTCGTGGATCGGCAATTCAGATGACGCCTCAACGGCATTCACAAGGCGTTCGACGCCGAACATCTCTCCGGTCGGGCCCCTCGCTTCGATGAACCCATCGGAACAGATCACAAACAGATCGCTCGGCTCGAACCCCACCCGACACGTCTGATACGACTCATCAGCGTCAATACCGATCGGCGTGTTCTGGCCCTTCAAGATAACAGCTTGGCGGGTAGACGCCTGCCAATGAATGATCGGCGCGTGGCCGCAATCGACCCAAGATAGCTGTCTTTCCTCGAAATCGAAGCGGGCATAACACAGGGTGATAAAAGATTCCCGCAACGCCAGTTTGTGAGCAATGAAGCGGCTCGCCTCCCCGACCACCCGACCCACATCGGGCAATCCGACATTTCCGCCTTGCGCCATCAAGCTAGTCACTGCCTGCAGCAAGCCGCTCTTGGCCTCCAGCCCGACCAGTGCCGCAGCCAAGCCCCCCCCCATCACGTCCCCAACCGCCACATCGTAGACGCACCCGTTCCACGGCACGCATTCGAAAAAATCGCCGGAAGCGTGCTCGCCCGCCACCGATGACACGCTCAGCGTCGCACCGATCAACCGGCGGCCCGGCGCTTCAGAAACAAACAGCTCATGGATCAAGTCAAGAAGAGCTCTCTCCACACGCTGGTAGACCGCGATCTCACGCTCGACTTGCTCGCTCCGGCTCACCTCGCACACATGAAGCACCGCACCCGTCTTAGCTGGGCATAAGGGCACATACGTCACGCTCACGGGAAGCGCGTGTCCGTCTGGCCTTTTCGCCGTGACCTCTCCCGAAAGAAACACCCGGTCCCCGGCATTGGAAAGGGCTTGGATGCGTGCCGCAAAACGCGCCGTCTTCTCATCGCGGACAAACAGCGTGTTCCACGGGTCCGTGCTCACCGAATCGGAGAACGTCACCCCCGTCAAATCCGCCGTTGAATCAGACAGATAGGTTGCCAGTCCGTTTTGATCCAGAAGGACCATTGGAAATTTTGGACACCGCCGAACGACGTCCAAGAGCCGATCATTCTGCCGCTCGAACCCATGTGCGGCTCCCGACAACACGCAGGCCGAAAGAAACAGGAGCCCAAGCCCGACCATCATCCCAACGCCAGGCCAAAGCGTCCAGTCAGACGCACCAAAGGCCATCAAAACCGCCGCCGCGCCCGATATGAAAAAGACCCGCAACCAACCTGTGGCGGGCAAACTATCACGCGGGGCATATGCATGTGGAACGTTCATCAGATAACATCACACAAACGGTTCTGGAACTGAACTGCTCACAACATAAGGGAAACTACATCGCAGGGCTGAAAGCGACAACAGGCGCCGCCCAGCTCCGCACCGTGACGCAAGACTAGGTGCCGGAAATCAAGCGGAGCGCCTCTTCACGAGAGATGCAGATATCCATGACCTTGTGGATGCGCACCAACTCGAAAAGACTGCGCACAGGGGGAGTCATGTGACAGATAACGAAGCGCTTTTCGCGGCCACGCACCAACCTCATCACGGACAGAATCGCCCCCAACCCGGCACTGTCAACAAACGTAATATTCCGCATGTCAAGAATCACATGCCCATGCACATTTCCCACAAGCGCATTCACTTCTGATTTGAATTCGCTAGCCGCATAAGCATCCAAATTATCGACATCAGGACAAACAATTATTGAATCACCCTCGTAGACAACTTCCGTGTTCATAGGCCACGTTCCTTCGTTTTATTTAGATTACCTATTTCCCGCCTTGAACGCAAGTGACAAGACAAGCCATGTCGTCCTGCGAAGGCGCACCGTCCGTCCACTTTTCGCAGAGCGACCGGATCGCAGCCAGCACCGAGTCAGCATCTCCGCTCGGAGCGCACCGCTCGATTTCGGCAGCGACCCGTTCGATACCCAGCGGGTCACCGCCAGCGGAGCGCTGGAACAGGATGCCGTCCGAGCAAAAAATGAAAAAATCGCCCTCCGCGAAAGGCCGCGTTTCCATCTGGCTATTGTCGCGAATCTGAAATCCGATCGCAGCCCCCTGACCCTGAATAACGCGGGCTTGACCGGTGGCCTGACTCCAGTGGAAAAATGGTGGCGCACCGCGCCAAACGTACTCTGCGGCCATAGCTTCGAAATCAAAGCGGAAATAGCCCATGGTCAGGAAGTCGCCGGTTTTGACGAGACGACGGTCAATCGCCGTGTTGATCATCCGCGTGAGGCTCACCACGGTCGGCATTTCACCTTGGAAAAGAGTCAAAGCGTGTTCGTTGACCACACGCAGCACTTCGTATTTGAACGCGGCACCCAGCAGAACTGCGATCTCGTTCTTTCCAGAAACATCGCCGACAACGAAATCGACCTGCCGCGCATTCCTCAACGTGCACCCCATGAAGTCGCCGCCGGGTATCGCCCCTGGCCTGATCCAGGAACGCCAGACCAAGCGAGGGTGAGAGAAAAGACCCGAATCGTCGAGCAGACTTTCGTATAGCTCCGACACCTTCGCACGGTCTTTCCGCATCTGCTCAGCCGCATGTTCGGCCCGAAGCCGGTCAGACAGATCAAGAACCTGGACGATCGAACCGCTGGACGCCCCGTCGCCCTTGGCCAAATAATATTTCAAGGGGAACGGCTGTCCGGACTTACGTATCCCCGTCAGCTCGCCTTCAGGCGCATCCGGGTTAAACCGTTTTTCCGCCGTGAACAGCAGAGAGAGAGGGCGCCCCATCACATCCTCAGCGGCAAAGCCGAACATCTCCTCCACGTTGCCAGAGCAGCCTTGAACCGACTGGTC